>JAZUPQ010000001.1:0-11610 GCA_045605265.1 Eubacteriales bacterium
GGGTTCTTTGGGTTTTACAAATTCAACTCCGCCGGAAAGAGAGGTTTTTATTTCCTTTACACCGTTTTTATATTTATTAACCTTGAGATTAAGAGTATAATCTCCGGTGTCGTGGTCGTATTGGGGAATTACAAATTCGCCCTCGTAAATAGTTTCGCTTTCAATTTCGTCATCCGAACTCAAAACAAGGTTCTTGATAGCGTAACCCGCTCCTCCGCCGGAGCCCTTCGTAATCGCCAATACACCCGGTTTGAACTCGTTTTCAAATTCGCACTCGTAGCCGTTAAAGCAGATTCTGCATTTTTTTCCCTCAACCTGTAAGGACAAGGGGTACAAGGCCTCCTCAACCATATTCACATTCTCAACGTGATGAGCCTGTATCATATTACGGCTTTGCTGTTCAACGGAGTATAGCACAAAAGAGAGCTTTTTGGAATTCAAATTGTAGGCTACTGAAACCAAATGTCCCGTCCTCTCCCTCATACTGTAACCGAAAATTACACCTATATCTATAGAACCCAGGGAGGGTTTGATAATCCTGAATTCATAATTTAGCTTGTAACTTTGCAGGTCGGGAGTGAGAAGAATATTTCTTCCGCCGGCGCAGTTGATGATATATTCATCGTTTTCAACATAGCCGAAGTTGTGCTTATAATGTGAGTTAAGCTCAACCTTTACGCCGTAGGGCTGTGCGTTATCGTCGTAGTTTTTGAAATCGTTTTGATAAATGTACATTATCTTCTCCTTTAATAAAATCGTTGTCGGTTTTATTTGTATTAATAAAATATAAAGGCTTCCACCTGTATTTTACCATTATTCAACAGAGATTTTGCCACGATTTTCACCAAAAAATATATGATTTTCACCAAACGGTATATGCTTACGCAAACATTTTGAATCGGCGCGAAGAAACCCTCTTGACCTTGTTATGAAAAATCATTATAATATTACTAGAAAATACGAATAGAAAGATACGGTAAAATGAAGATACTTGTAATAGGAGATGTGACTAGTCCCGGAGGAATCAGGCATTTAAAGGACAATTTGTGGTCGGCAAGAAAAGAATACGGAATTGATTTTTGCATAGTAAACGGAGAAAACGCCTCTTTTGTGACGGGAATTTCGAAGGAGCTTGCAGAGGAACTTTTGATGTACGGCGCAGATTGTATAACGGGAGGAAATCATACCTTGAGAAACAGGTCGGTATATACTTATCTCGACGATACGAAGGAAATTTTAAGACCGATAAACTACGGTGACGAAGCTCCCGGAAGAGGATATACAATTCTGGAATGTAACGGTTATAAAATTCTGGTAATCAACGCTATGGGAACTGCGTTTATAGAGCCGACGCTCGACTCTCCCTACGGATATATTGATAGAGTTCTTGCTCGCGAGGAAGGGAATTACGATATCGCCGCGCTTGATTTTCACGCCGAAGCAAGTGGGGAAAAGCTGACGCTTGCATACGCATATGACGGAAAGATACAGATTGTTTTCGGCACGCACACTCACGTTCAAACGGCAGACGAACAGATTTTACCAAACGGAACGGGCTATATAACCGACATTGGAATGTGCGGCGAGGGCGGCGGCGTTCTAGGCATGGACAGCGAAACTATGATATATAAGCTCCGCACTAAAATGCCGGAAAAATACAAGCCCGCCTCCGGAAAATGCGTTGCAGACGCAGTTGTTTTTGAGATTGATACGGACTTAAAAAAGACTGTCCAAATCACAAGAATTAAAATTTAGAGAGAAAGAAAAATGACAGAACTATATACTCGTGTAGCCGTAATCGGCGCAGGACACGCAGGGATTGAGGCTGCCCTGGCGTCTGCAAGGCTAGGTGTTGATACGGTTTTATTTACTATAAATTTGGACGCGGTGGGCAATATGCCCTGCAATCCCTCGATTGGCGGAAGCGCAAAGGGACATCTGGTTTACGAGATAGACGCCTTGGGTGGCGAGATGGGATATTGCGCCGATAAAGCCACCATACAATCGAGAACCTTGAATCTCGGCAAGGGCGCGGCAGTACATTCAAAAAGAGTTCAGGCTGACAGAGCAGAATATAAAAAGCAAATGAAAAAAACCCTCGAAGCTCAGAAGAATTTGAGACTGGTTCAAGGGGAAATTGTAGATATCCTCACTGAAATTAGGGACGGAGATGTTTCGGTAATCGGAGTCAAAACTCATTTGGACGAGATTTGGAAATGCGAAAAGGTAATTATCGCAACGGGAACCTTCCTCGAAAGTCAGATTTTCGTCGGAGACAAGGTTTATGAAGCGGGGCCCGACGGAATGACCTCGGCAAAGGGACTTTCCGGCAGACTTCGTGAGATGGGAGTTGAAATTCTTCGCTTTAAAACCGGAACTCCCGCGAGAGTTCACCGTCGCTCCATTGATTTCTCGCGCCTTGAACTGCAAGAGGGAGAGGCTTCTCCCACACCCTACTCGGAAAGAACAGTAAGGCTTGATGAAAAGGATGTAAACCTCACCCCGTGTCACATTGTTTATACAAATAAAAACACGCACAAAATAATTTTGGACAATATTTCGAGAAGCGCGATGTATTCGGGCAACATAAGCGGAGAGGGGCCGAGATACTGCCCGTCGATAGAAACAAAGCTCGTACGTTTTGCAGACAAGGAGAGACATCAGCTCTTCGTTGAGCCTTGCGGACTTGACACGGAGGAGATGTACATTCAGGGCTTTTCGACTTCAATGCCAACCGACGTGCAATACAATATGCTGCGCTCGCTTGACGGCTTTGAAAACGCTGAGATAATGAGATACGCCTACGCTATCGAGTACGATTTGGCAGAGCCTACGCAGATGTATCCAACACTCGAATTTAAAAAAATCAGAGGGCTCTACGGAGCCGGACAGTTCAACGGCACGTCAGGGTACGAAGAGGCGGGAGCGCAGGGCTTAATCGCCGGAATTAACGCTGCTAGAGCTTGTCTTGGAAAGGAAAGCATCGTGCTTTCCCGCTCTTCCTCCTACATTGGTACTTTGATTGACGATTTGGTTACAAAAGGAACCTTGGAGCCGTATAGAATGATGACCTCGCGCTCTGAATACAGATTGCTTTTGAGGCAGGATAATGCCGATGAGCGACTCACCCCCCTGGGATATGAAATCGGCTTGATTGACGAGGAACGATATCAAAAATATCTCCAAAAAAAGCAAAAAATACAGGATGAAATCGAGAGGTGCAACAGGACGACTCTGCCGCCGAGCGAGGCAGTCAACGCCTTTCTTACGGAGAATGGCTCTGCTCCAATCACCACCGGAATTAAGCTTTCCGAGCTCATCAGAAGGCCGGAGCTTAACTATGATTTGCTTGAAAAAATTGACACGGGCAGGCCCGAACTCTCAAAAAATGTTAAAAACGGCGCGGAAGTGCGTATAAAATACGAGGGTTATATCAAAAGAGAATACGCAGAGGTTCAAAAGCAAAAAAGACTTGAAAATATGACCTTACCGGAGGATACCGACTATTCAAAGATTTTGGGACTTCGTATAGAGGCTTCGGAAAAGCTATCCAAAATAAAGCCTCTCAATATCGGTCAGGCATCTCGAATAAGCGGAGTAAACCCCGCCGATATCAGCGTGCTTATAATTTATTTTTCACAAAAAAATAACAGATGAGTATAATGACAGCAAGGGAATCCCTAAACATAAGATTTCGAAAGCGCAAGTTTATGAAGGTCATTATTATACATCCACCAAAGTATATAGCAAAAATTTTATCAAAGATTTTCAAGATTTGAAAAGACAAAGCCGATTCTCTCAGGAATCGGCTTTGTCTGCATTATAGAGTTAATTATAGCAACTTTATACCTGCTTCTTTGCATTGTCTGTGAGTTTCCTCGTCCCAAATACTGCACTGCACCTCGCCAATATGGGCGCTGCCCATCATCAGCATGCAGAGTCTTGACTGACCGATACCTCCGCCTATTGTAAGCGGAAGCTCTCCGTTCAACAGCATTTTGTGGAAGGGAAGATTTCTTCGGTCGTCGCAGCCTCTTTCGGCGAGCTGTCTGTCGAGGGATTTTTCGTCAACTCTTATACCCATTGAAGAAATTTCGAAGGCTCTCTCCAAGACCTCGTTGTAGAACAAAATATCGCCGTTCAGCTCCCAATCGTCGTAGTCGGGCGCGCGTCCGTCGTGGACATCTCCGCTTTTTAGCTTCTTGCCGATTTGCATGATAAGCGCGGTCTTGTGCTCCTTCAAATAGGCGTTTTCGCGCTCCTTTGCGCTCATATCGGGATACATATCTTCAAGCTCTTGCGTTGTAATTGCTTTCATATCTCTTGAAAGATTTATTTTAAGCTCTGGAAAATCAACCTTCAAAAGATCGTTGGTATCACAGATTGCGCCAACGATTTTCTTTGATATGTCAATAAGAAAATCAAGGGTTCTGTCCTCTTTTGTGATGACTCTTTCCCAGTCCCATTGGTCGACGTAAATCGAGTGAATGTTGTCCAAATCCTCGTCTCTTCTTATTGCATTCATATCCGTATAAAGACCGTTGCCTACGTAGAAATGATACTCCTTGAGGGCGAGGCGCTTCCATTTTGCCAACGAGTGTACGACCTGCACCTGTTTTCCGACCGCGGGTACGTCGAAGCTTACGGGCCTTTCAAATCCGTTCAGGTTATCGTTAAGACCGGAATCCTCGCTTACGAAAAGCGGCGCGCTTACACGCTTTAAATTCAGAGCGCGAGCGAGTCTTTCCTGAAAATTTTCCTTTATAAATGCTATCGCCTTTTGTGTTCTGTAAACATCAAGCGGGGAGGCGTACCCCTTGGGAATAAATACACTGTTCATTCTGTCAAATTCTTTCTTATTGATTGTAGTTTTCCAACACTTTTATATACTCTATTACCGCTTGGTTTTTCTTATTCGCAATGCCTCCGCTTGACGCATTTGCAAAGCGCACCGTTGAGCGTGTGATATTGTCGACCACCTTCATTCCTTTAACAACGTATCCGAATGCGGCGTAGCTGCCGTCAAGGAAGGTTGAGTCTGCGTTGCAAATAAAGAATTGGCTCGACGCGGAGTTATAATAATCGGAACGAGCCATAGAAATTACACCTCTTATATGACTTATGTCGTTAGGAGTTCCGTTAAGTTCAAATTCTCCGATAATCTCATCGTCCGAGCCGCCGCTGCCGTTAGCATTCGGGTCGCCGCCCTGAATCATAAAGTCCTCCATAACTCTATGGAAAGTGAGGCCGTCATAAAAGCCTTTATTCACAAGGGTTAAAAAGTTATCAACCGTTATCGGCGCCGTTGTAGCGTCAAGGAGAATGATGATTTTTCCGTAACCGCTGACCGACATTTCCACATAGTGAATATCCCGTTCTGAAACGTCTCTGCTTTTTGCATATTTGCAATAGTCGTTTGAAGATAAGATTACGAATATCAAAATGCAAGCGAGGAGAATGACCGAGACTGCTATGATAATCGTCTTTTTGTTTATAAATTGCTTGATAACTGCGCCGCTTTTCTTTTGGGCGTTCTTATTTTTGGTGTTTCCCATTTATACCTCTCTGTAAACTTTATATATTTTGCGTTATGAATATTTCTATTGCAGTATATCCGGAAAGTCCGCCCGACTTTGACGAGGCATCGAGCCTTTGCAGCTTCGCAAGAGAGTCTGAGAGCTTCTTTGTACCTACGCGCTTTGCCGTTGAAATGTAAAGCTTCGTCTTGTAGGAGTGAAATTTGAATAAGCTGATTATATCGTCCGCGTTTTTTCCTTCCTCAATCATAAGAGAGACGGAGAGCAAATCACAAAAGACCTTTTGAAGCATAGAAACGATAACCGTCGGCTCTGTTCTTTTTGATTTTAAGTCATCCAGCGCTTTCAGGGCTGCTTTGGGATTTTTGTCCGTCACGGCATTCGAGAGAGCAAAGGCATCAAATTCCAAATTTGCCGAGCAGACCTTTTCAATGTCCTGCAAGGTCAAGGAATTTCTGCCGTTTTGTTTTATAAATGAAGCGAGCTTTATAATCTCGTTATTCAGGATATCCATAGAGTGACCGACCTTGAAGATAAGCGAGTTCACGCACTGAACATCCACCGACACTCCTTCTGCTTCAAAGTGCTTTTTTATCCAATATGCAAGGCTTGAATCCGTAGATTTTTCAAAATTTACAATTTCAAATCCTTTTGAAAATTTTTTGACGAGCTTTGAGGGGCTTTTCGCCGTCCCCATATCAAAGCCGTCGCTGACGGTCATAATTACCAAAATCGAATAAGGGTAATCTTTCCTGTCGTTCATAAGCTCGGCAAGAAGGTCAATTTCAGCGGACTTCAAGGAGTTAAAATTCACATATCTCCATTCAACGAGCTTGAAATCGCTCATCATCGGCGGGGAATTAAGAGCTTCCTTCAAGGACTGATAGTCCATTTCCATACCGTCAAAAACCGTGTGATTGAAGATTTCAAACTCCGAGTCTGTCAAAACAGTCTTGCGAATTTCCTTTAAATAGTGTTTTTTGAGGTAATCCTCTTCGCCCGCGAGAATATACCATTCGGATAGATTTTGAGTTTTTATTTTGTTTTGCAGTTCTTTTATTTCCACATCTATCTGCCTACTTTCTCTCGGGGTATACCTCGATTCTCATTTTCGCCCGGCGGATATCTCCCCCCACCGTCATAGTGTAAAATATAGATAACTCTCCGCCGTTTTCAAAGGAAAGTTCGCGTCTTGTTTTTTTAGTTACAATCTCCGCGTCGAAGCTGTACGGCGGGATTTTATATACTGATTTGTGAGGCGTATTTTCGTCAAATACGAAACGGCTTTCTATACCGCCCTTTCTTTCCACGCAGATAATACCGTCTCGAATTTCAATATCGGTATAAACCTTAATGCCATCGGTCTCTTCAAAATAATTCAGGAAGAGAACGCCGTCTTCGTTCTTCAGAAATCCCTCTTTTTTGATTACTGTTTTTTCGCTGCTCTCGCCTTCAATCAAAAATCCGTTTTTATCAACCGGCTCAATAATTGAGGTGACAACAACGTCAACTTCCTTAAAAGCTTTCATTTTAATTCCAAAAAAGACAAAAACGGTTAATTAATGACCGTTTTTGTCAATATACCTTATGCTTGGCGTTTTTTTGTATTGTGCTCGCTGCGAGGGTTCGCAAAAACGCGCCAGTCGAGCTGACCTTGATGAAGGGCTGTAACAAGCACCTCTGCCGTTGCAATATTAGTCGCTAACGGAATGTTGTGAACGTCGCAAAGACGGAGCAGGTTTCCCTCTCCCTCTGAAATAACTTTGGCAGGGTCTGTGCTTCTGAAATAAAACACTGCATCGATTTCGTTGTATGAAATTCTGGCTGCAATTTGCTCAATACCGCCATACCTTCCGGTCAAAAACGTCTCGATTTCGAGTCCTGTGACGTCGGAGATGTATTTACCGGTAGTGTGAGTCGCGCAAATGTTATGACGGCTTAATATGCCGCAATAAGCAATGCAAAATTGTGCCATAAGTTCTTTTTTGTTGTCTTCGGCTATTATTGCAATATACATAGCTACTCCTTATCACAAATATTATTACTTATTATACCATTTTAATACAGTTTTGTCAATGTATAAAAAGCAACAAAATTTCATATAATATATGATATTTTTCACAAAAAGGGATTGAAAAAATTGAAAATATGAACTATAATATTAATAATCATTAAAAGTTTTGGAAGGGCAGTTAAATGAAACGGTTTAGAAGAATAGGTGTTTTAACCTCGGGCGGCGATGCTCCGGGCATGAATGCGGCAATAAGAGCGGTAACAAGAACAGCGATAGCAAGCGGCGTAGAGGTAATGGGTATCTCTCGAGGCTATTCGGGACTTATAAGCGGCGAAATCAGACCTCTTTCTCTGCGTGACGTATCAAATATAGTTAACAAGGGCGGTACTTTCCTGTATTCCGACCGTTGCCCCGAGTTCGTAACTCGGGAAGGACAGGCGAAAGGCGTTGAAAACTGCGAGAAATTCGGAATAGACGGAATAGTGTGCCTGGGCGGAGACGGAACCTTCAGGGGCGCAACGGCGCTCTCCCGATTAGGTATACCCAGCGTAGGAATTCCCTGTACCATAGACAACGATATTTCGTCAACCGATTTGACAATCGGCTTTGATACCGCTATGAATACAACTCTTGAATTGATTGACAAACTGCGTGACACCTGTGAGTCTCACGCAAGATGTAACGTTGTAGAGGTTATGGGCAGAGGCGCGGGAGATATCGCCGTTAATACTGCTATCGGAGCAGGCGCAACGGCAGTAATCGCTCCCGAATTTCCGTTCGACGAAGCAGAGATTATTAATAAAATCGAACTTTCAAAAAGCATAGGAAAGAGAAACTTTATCGTAATTGTATCCGAGGGCGTGGGCTCGGAATTAGCGCCGGATTTGGCTAAAAAAATACAGGAAAAAGCGGGTGTTGAAACCAAGTTTGCGAGATTCGCTCACGTTGTAAGAGGCGGCAATCCCACCGTCCGCGATCGTATTTTAGCGTCAAGCATGGGCGTTTACGCCGTTGAAAAATTACTTGAAGGAAAATCCGATATAGTAATTTGTTCAAGACACGGTAAAATTTGCGACGCCAACATCAACTACGCGCTAACCCTTGACAAATATTATAAGGGTATTGCGACGGATGAGGAGCTTGCAAAGCTTTCTACCGCCGAGCTTTCGGAAATTAAGATTCAATCCGAGGAAAGAAAAGAGGCTATGGCAAGACTCTTTGAAATAGCCGGAAAAATTAACATCTGATGCGTATACATAACATAAAAAGCGTGTGACTACCACACGCTTTTTGCATTATTGTCAATAATTGTTTACAAAATCAATATATCTCATAAAGAACTTTATTCCCGAATCGTTATTCTTGAATACGCTAGCATCCTCCAAGATACGCACGAACGTCTTTCCAATCTCCGTCTTTAAAACGGATTCGACGTTCTCGTCTGTGAAATTATAGGAGTCCTTGAAACCTTCAAACCAAGCCTTATGTTTTTTCAAATTCTCTACGGTGTCAAAGTCTTTTTCGGAGAGAATACACTTCTTCATCTCCTCGATTTCATTCTTCAATCTTGATGGCAAAATCGCGAGACCTGCAACCTCTATCAGTCCGATGTTTTCTTTTTTTATGTTGTGACGCTCGGGGTGAGGGTGGTATATTCCCAGCGGGAACTCGTCGCTCGTGAGGTTGTTTCTTAAAGCGAGGTCGAGCTCAAACTCTTCGCCGCGCCGTCTGCCAATCGGTGTTATCGCGTTGTGGGGCTCACCGTTCGTGAAGGCGAAAATTCCGGCCTCCTCGTCGGTGTATTTTTCCCAAGTTTTGAAAATTTTATCGGCAAGAGCCAAAACCCTGCTCTTGTCCTTATGGCGTATTCTTATAACTGCCATAGGCCAGTTGATTTTCACGGCGTGTACGTCCTCAAACCCCGCGAATTTTAGTGTATGCTGTTCCTTTGCGCGAGCCATAGGCAATTCATAACAACCGCCTTGCATATGGTCGTGAGCTAAAATAGAACCGCCTACTATGGGGAGTCCTGCGTTTGAGCCAATAAAATAGTGAGGGAATTTTTCCAGAAAATTCAGGATTTTTTCCACGGTTTTGATGTTTACCTTCATCGGTATATGCTCTTTTGAAAGAGCGATACAATGCTCGTTATAGTAAACGTAGGGAGAGTATTGCAAGTACCATTCACACCCTGCCATATCAAAAGGAATCTGCCTCAAATTCTGTCTTGCCGCCTTAGTCAGCGTTCCCTCAAAGCCCTCGTTCTCGTGACATAGAGCGCACTTGGGGTAATCGGTTTGAGGCATAAGCTTTGCCACCTCGATAGCCTTCGGGTCTTTTTCGGGCTTGGATAGGTTTACGGATATGTCGATTTTTCCGTATTCGGAGTCGTGCGTCCACTTCAAGTCCTTTTTAATTCTCTCCGTTCTTATATAATTGGAGTCGCAAGCCAGCTTGTAAAAATAATCGGTCGCTTTCTTCGGAGAGGACTCGTATAAGTCATAAAACTTTTTGATTACGCTCGACGGTCTGTCCACAAGCGTGCCCGTAATTTTGGTGTCAAAAAGGTCGCGGTAGACAATTCCGTTTTGTTCTATCAGACCGTTTTCAAAGGCGTAATCGCAAATTTCGGAAAGAATGATGTGCAGTTCTCTCACATTTTCAACTGTCACTTTTTTGAAATCGTAAAGTGACAGTATTTCAAGCAGACGCGAGGTTGCGTAGGTTTCGTCTGCTTCTGCTATCAGTTCGGTTTTCAGTCCGTAAGCTACCAGCTCGTTTACCAAGTAATTGATGTCCATTTATTTCTCCTCTTTTACAGATATATCTCCGCTTTGTATTTCCAGAATATTGCCGTCTGTTTTTTCAATAACCAACGCTCCGCTGTCCGAAACGTCTATGACTCTTGCCGAAAATTCTTCATTTGACAGAGATACCTTGACGCGTTTTCCGGTGAGCAAAGAGCGCGCTCTGTACTCTTTTATTATCTCTTTTGAGCCTAGGAGTGAAATCCCGGATAAAAAACTCTCCGCTATTTTTTCCGCGAGGGCGAAGCGGCTCAAAGATACGCCGCATTCCTTTTCGATTGTTGTGGCAATATCGGCGATTGCTTCAGGAAGCTTTTCCCCGTGAGTATTTATTCCGATTCCCACAACGGCGTAATCCAGGGAATTGTCGGTGATTTTTCCCTCCGTCAGAATACCGCATAGCTTTTTGCCGTTAACGTAAATGTCGTTTACCCACTTGATTTTGCAATTAAGATTTACAAAAGACTCAATAGCTCTCGCAACGGTGATGGCTGCATAGACGGTTATGTCTGCGGGACTTATTTTTTTATCGGGGTAAAAAAGTATGCTCAGATAAATTCCGCACTCTTTTTCGGATATAAAGCTTCTGCCTCTCGTCCCCCGTCCTGCCGTTTGCCCGTTTGCAAAAATCACGTAATTTTTCTTTTGTTCGTTTCTGCCGGCCAGCTCCTTTGCGTATGTGTTTGTGGAGGGCAGTGTGTCAAAGCATAGCGTTACGGTGTTTTCAATTTTTACCGATATCAAGTTTTCTTCTACAAAATTGTTAAAATTAGTCATATCAAGTAAATTTTATCACATCAAACGGTATAAGTCAACCGAAAACTGCAAAACATAAATAAAAAATGGGTAGGATTTTAATGCTTTTATCTGAAACATATATAGAAAACAAAAACAGAATTCGGGAGCGTCTGTCCGTCGGTAAAAATTTTGATATTATTGAGCGTAATATGGATATCGGAGGCAGAGAGGCCTGCTTCTTCTTTGTCGATGGATTTGTAAAGGACGGTGAAATGCAAAGAATTATGCAATTCATTCTCGCGCAAGAAAGTCTCGGAGACGCGAAGGCAATACTGGGCAAGATACCTTACGTGGAAATTGATATACTTCATCGCGAGGAGGATATAATCAGAGGAATTTTGTCGGGTCAAAGCGCGATGCTTGCCGAGACCTTTGGCGACTCGTGTATTATGATAGATGCGCGAACATATCCTGCGAGGCCTACTTCTGAGCCGGACAGCGACAGGGTTATGCA
>JAZUPQ010000002.1:0-6242 GCA_045605265.1 Eubacteriales bacterium
AACACAACTCCTTGGCTCACAGAACGACATGGCTACGATCCGACTTGGGTAGGGGTCCTGTTGCTACCGTGCTCGTTCAGAACGGTACGCTCCATCAGGGCGACTACGTAATCGTAGGAAATGCTGTAGGACGCGTGCGCGCTATGATAGACGATAAGGGCAGAAGCATTAAGGTTGCCGGTCCCTCGATTCCTGTAGAGATAGTCGGTCTTGACGATGTTCCGCAGGCAGGTGACGAGCTCAACGCGGTTGAAAACGAGAGAATGGCTCGCGACCTTGCAGAGCAGAGAAAAGAAAGACAGCGTCAGGAAATTCTCAATGCCAATGCGAGAGTTAACCTTGATGACCTGTTCAATCAAATAGCAGAAGGTGTTAAAACCCTCAATATTATCGTTAAGGCAGATGTCGCAGGCTCTGCTGAAGCGGTTAAGGCTTCGCTCGTTAAGCTTTCCGGCGACGAGGTTAAGGTCAGCGTAATTCACAGCGCGGTAGGCGGAATTACCGAGAGCGACGTAATGCTTGCAACCGCATCTAACGCGATTATAGTTGGATTTAACGTTCGTCCGGATAAGAATGCTCTTGACAGCGCGGAGAGGAACAACGTTGACATTCGTACTCACAGAATTATCTACGAAATCATTGACGAGATTGAACTTGCGATGAAGGGACTCCTTGCTCCAACCTACAAGGAGGTTGTACTCGGCAGAGCTGAGGTTCGTCAGACAATCAGAGTTCCCAACGTCGGAACAATCGCGGGCTCTTACGTTCTTAACGGCAAAATCACCCGTCAGTCTCAAATCCGCGTAATTCGTGAAGGTGTCGTTATTTTTGAAGACAAAATTTCTTCGCTTCGACGCTTCAAGGATGACGTTAAAGAGGTTGCGGACGGATACGAATGCGGCGTAGGACTCGAAAGATTTAACGACATCAAAGAGGGCGACGTACTCGAAGCATTTGTAATGGAAGAAGTAAAACGCTAATAATTAATTTTAGGTATAAACCCAAACAAAAAAACGGAGATATCGAGAAAAAATACTCGGCGTCTCCGTTTTTATATTATTGAGCTTGAAAGCTCATTTTTTGTTTTTTATCTAATGCTTTATTCTCCAAGCAAAAAACAGACTAAAAAGGCAAAAAGCAAAGTTTAGTTTGCTTTTTGCCTCTGAAATTACTCTTTGGGCTGATTTTCCTCGCTCGCATTTTCACTTCTGATTCCGGCAACTCCCGAAACCTCCATTGAAAAAGCAATACCCTGACCGGGGGTGGAAAGACCTACGTTTTTATAAATTTCACGCAACACCGCGTCCTTGATTTTTGAATTCACAATCAGCATAACGATATCCTTTTCGGGCTGAATGGGGATATTGAAAAAAAGTTCTGCGTTTTGATTTGCAGTGCCTCTGCCGTGCATAATCGTACCGCCCATTGCGCCTGCGCGTTTGGCGGCATCCATAACGTCATCGGAGTACCCCTCATTGACGATACACAGTATGAGTTCGTGTTTATTTTGAGCCATCAAATAGTCCTCCTTGCCTCTTGTTTGCTAAAAATGCGAAGGCGCTTACACCGATAATGCTCTCCATCGGAATGGTGTAGGCAATTCCGTTTCCATTTTTGATTGTCTTGAATTTTTCATCAAGAACCGAGAGAATAGCCGAGGATTTTTCATCCTTAATTATGCTGAATATTACGGTTTTGTCCGTATCAGTAATCCCCAATTTATTGAGCAAAGCCATATTCGCCGTACCGCGGGCAACGGTGGAAAATTGCAGATTTGCCTCGGCGCTTGACTGTATAAGGTCTATGTAAAAATCCGCTTTCGTACGGTTTACAACCGTGATTAAAACTGCGAGCTTGTCGCTTGTGAGTCTGTTTTTTTGAGGAGGCAGTCTGCGTTGAGCTGTGTTTCGCGCAATTCGTCTTTTTACCTGTTTTTCTTCCATACGCCCTCCTTACTTGAAATAAATTATTTGCTCGTCGTCTGAGGCAAATATTCGTTTCATAGTCATTTTTTGTCTTAACTTTTCCATCATCAGCGCTCTGAAACCAAGGATTTGAATAGTAATCAAGGGCGTCATAGCAACCATTGATACTACTCCAAAAGCCAGATTCATTACCTGACTCTCGCCGTGCAGGGTGTAGCAGATACCGACCGTCATCGGCAGTATGAAGCTTGAAGTCAAAGGGCCGCTGGCAACTCCGCCCGAATCGAAAGCAAGGGCCGTGTAGAGCTTTGGAACGAAAAACGATAGTCCAAGCGATATGATATATCCCGGAATAAGATACCAAAGAATTGAAAAATCAAAAATAATTCGTATAACCGAAAGTCCGATTGAAATTCCCACGCCGACAGACAGAGCTATTAGCATTGAACGCTTGGATACCGTGCCGCTTGTGATTTCTTCAACCTGCTTTTTAAGCACGTGAACTGCGGGCTCAGCCAAAACGACGAGAGAGCCTATTACAAATCCGAAAATTATAAGAAAAGTTTTACTGCCGCCTGCCAGCTGCTTTCCGATTTCAAAGCCGATGGGCATAAATCCGATGTTTACCGCAGAGAGAAAAATAACAAGACCGATGAAGGTATAAATCATTCCTATAAATATATTTTTCAGTCTCTTTTTCGGTAACTTTAAGATGGTGAGTTGCAAAATGAGGAACATTATTAAAATGAGAAGCAGTGCTTTTGAAACCTCTAATACGGTATGTCCCAAAGCGTTTAAGAAGCTTTCCAAAACGTTATCCGCAATCGAATAGTCGGGAATTTCGTAAGGAATATCTCCACTGGAAGCAAGAGAAAGAATCAAGACTGCCAGAATAGGACCTATCGAGCAAAGCGCAATCAAGCCAAAGGAGTTTTCGCTGGATTTACCCTTAACCGATTGAGCAATACCTACGCCGAAAGCCATTATAAAGGGAACGGTAATAGGTCCGGTGGTAACTCCTCCGGAGTCAAAGGCCATAGGCAAAAATCCTTCCTTTCCTCCTGCGATAAGCAGGGCGGAAATCATAAACATAGCCATATAGAAGAACATCAACAGCGATGATAAATTCAGTTTAAAGACGATTTTCAAAACTGCGAGCAAAAGAAAAATACCGACGCCCACACCCACTGTGATAATCAAAACGGTTCCGTTCATAACAGCGCTGACCTGAGAGGCAAGAACGGTGAGGTCGGGCTCTGCGATTGTTATGAGAAGCCCCATAATAAAAGTAGTCAAAAGCAGAAGCTTCAGGTTCGCGCTTTTTGTGAGTCCCGAGCCGCAATATTCACCCATAGGCGTCATAGATAAATCAGCGCCGAGATTAAATAAACCGATTCCAAAAAACAAAAGAACGGCGGAAATCACAAACACCAGCATCTGTTTGCTTAAAAAATCAATATCGACAAGCGGTGTCAGCGATATGAGAAAAACTATAGCGGTTACGGGCAAAACCGAGAGCAACGCTTCTTTTAATTTGGCAAACAAAACTTTAGCCACGATATCCTCCTTGCACAGTAATGATTATTTAGTAGTATAACAAAAAACAAGGCAAAAATCAAGACGAAATTTTTAAATGCTTTTAATATGCCGAATATAATGGAAAATATATTGCTGAGCAATTCCGGCGTATCTTCCGAGCGACTCGTGGTCGAGGTGTCCGTCGAAATAAGTGTCGATTGCGCGCTTCATCCAAACGTCAATGGGAAAAGCCTCGAAATTTTCAAAGGCAAACAGAGCAACACAGGCCGCGACCTTATCGCCTACGCCCTTGATTTTTTTCAGCTGTTCTCTCGTATGCTCGTAAGAACGGGCAGCCTTTATCATTTCGAGATTTATCTCGTTTGAGGCGACTTTCCTTGCTGCATCGAGGAGATATTTGTATCTGAAACCTGGATTTGCAAGCAAAAGCTTTTCGGGATTTTCCGCCACTGCGGCAGGGGTTGGAAAGGTGCAGCACATTCCGCAATCCTTGCAATCCTTTTCACAAGGAACCGATTTGATTTGATTGAAAGGACAGGTTTTGTAGCCGTTTTGCAAACTAATATTTACACCATACTCCAAACATAGCCGTTTGATGATTTTTTTAATGCGTGGGATATTATTGTTTTGCGATATGATGAAAGAGAAAAGAGTCTCCCATAAATCCTGCTTTAAAATTGCAATACCTTTGGAAAATTCTCCTGCATCTTTGAGCCATTTTGATTCCGTGCGGGAATTAATATCCGCTCTGATTTTTTCATAATCGGTGTACAGTGACAAATAAGGCGCGACGGTTTTTTCAAAGCACTCGTCGTCGGTGTCGTAGATAATAAGCTCGCCGAGACTTTTTTGCCCCACTCGGAGCACCTTGTCACCTATAACAGTGGCGTATTCCACGTATCCGTTCTCTTGCTTTGTCTTTTCCGCTCTGAAACATTGTCCGCAATCAAAGGTGTCGCAGATTGAGTAAAAACTATTAGTTTTTACAATTATTGCATCCTCACCGTTAATTTTTTCGCGTTTTTTGTCAAACATTTTGCTTTTTCCCCTTGAAAATTTCTTTCGGCTATTGTATAATATACTTTGTAAAGTTTTATTTATTTTAACATATCTTCGTCGTTAATTCAATAGCGAGGACGGATTTTTTGTCAAAAAGGAGAAGAATTTGCAACAAATTTACACAATTCCCGTAAATGAAGCGTTTGATGATGTAATTGAGCATAAGGAAGTAGGGTGTCCGCTTTGCCAATTATACAGAAAGCTTCAAAACAATGAGCTTGATATTATTCTCGGCGCTTCTATGATGGAGCCCGATATACGAATAAAAACCAACGAGCTGGGTTTTTGCTTGAATCATTACGGAATGATGATGAGAAGACAGCGTATGCTGGGAATAGGTCTTATGCTGGAAAGCCATCTTGACGAGATAATGGGAAAGGTCACGCCCAAAACCCTGCTCAACAAGGCGGGGGTGTCGATTTCCGCCCTTACGAAGCAGGAGGAGAGCTGCTATGTCTGCTCCCGGATTGACAACAATATGGATAATATGATTGCCACTACCGCTTACCTCTTTGAGAGTGACAGCGAGTTTTTGGCAAAATACAAAAAAGCCCCGTATTTTTGTTTGCCGCACTACCGCAAGCTCATAGAATACGCCTCGAAAAAAATGAACAAAAAACAGTTCGCGGATTTCTACGAGGTGACGCACGGCATTGTGGAGACCTATCTGAAATCTTTGCGGGGAGATGTGTCTTGGTTCTGCAAGAAATTTGATTACAGATACGACCAAGAGCCTTGGTACAATTCAAAGGATTCAATTCAACGAAGCATTAAATTTTTATCCGGCGAGCCGGGTTACAACGAATAGGAGGAGCGCATATATGATTATAGAGAGAATACAAATCAAGAAATTTGGTATGATTAGCGATTTAACTCTTGATTTTTCCCCCACGGTCAACGTAATTGAGGGTGAAAACGAGAGTGGAAAGAGTACAATCGCCGCCTTCATCAAATATATGCTGTACGGCTTTGATAATGAGAATGTTCCGGGTGCGCTGGACGAGAGAAATAAACGTTTGAATTGGGAGAGCGGTACTGCCGAGGGCACGATGTACGTCAGCGTAAAGAACAAGAGATATATGATTGCCCGTTCTACCGTCAGGGTTGAGAATTCCGGCAGAGTAGCTTACAAAGAGGACTGCTCCATAACCGATCTTGAAACCGGAACTCTCGCTTTTGGAAAAACTCCGGCGGGAGAGGTTTTCTTCGAGGTTGACAGAGATCTGTTTGACAACACCGCCTTTATCGGACAAATCGGTGACAGCGCAATCAGCGAGAGAAGCGTTCAGGAGTCAATCGAAAACATACTCTTTTCGGGCAGCGAAAGAATCAATAACCAAAGAGCCGCCGCAAAGGTTTCCGTCAAGATGGAAAATCTCATACATAACAGCGGCTCGGGCGGAGTTATCTACGACCTCACCAGACGCAGCGAGGAGCTTGAAGAGAAATTTAAAAATGCCGACGAGAAGAACAGACAAATCCTTGAAAAAGAGACGATTTTGCACGACATAAAAATGCAAAGACAGGATCAGATGGAAAAGAGAAACACTCTTTGCGACCTTGACTCTTGTTACCGTAATGTTTTGATAATTCAGGATTTTGACAGGCTTCACAGTCTTGAGAGCGAATATTCCGCAAAGAACGACGAATACAATAATTTTAATCTTAAAAACACCAGAAACGGATTTATTCCGAGCCAAAACTATCTTGCCGATATAA
>JAZUPQ010000003.1:0-3421 GCA_045605265.1 Eubacteriales bacterium
GTGTTTTTGCGGTTTTTGTTATACGGACAAACACTCTGCCATAGGTCGCACCCCCATACCGCGTTAAATTTTCGCATTAAATCAAACTCTTTTTCGGTGAGTGTTCCCTTCTTCTGCGTGATCGGGGAAAGGCAGTCCGTCCCTTCTTTTCTCAGTATTCCGGTAGGACAGGCTTCAAGACAAAGACCGCAGTCTCTGCAACGCTTGATTTGCGTGATTTTAACCTCGCCAAGCTCACTGGGCTCTACGTCGCATATAAGGTCGGCGATAAATACATACGAGCCGTATTTTTCATTAATCAGAAGCCCGTTTCTCCCCGCGATGCCAAGTCCGCAAATCAAACTCGCGTGTCTTTCGTCGATGGGTGAGTGGTCGCCGTAGCCCTTGAAATTGTTGCTCGGAAATTTCAAGCTCAAAAATTCGGTTAGCTTTGAGTTAATTTCTCCTATTTCAATGTGATAATCAAGAGAGGTCGCGTACGCCGAGAGATTTTCACCGACTCCCGTGTAATACGGCAAAAGATAGACGATAACGCTCCTTGGAGTAAAATTCTCCCTTGCCATTATACCTTCCCTTGCAACCCTGCATTCGCTGTAAGGGAGTACGGCGAAATATTCGATTTTTTCTCTGTCAAAAAATTCTTTAAGCATAAAATCACCACCTGCTAGTATTATATATCCTATTTTTAAAAAAGTCAACTTTGCTTTTAAATATTTATGTTGACTTTGCAGTCAATCTGTGGTAAAATGTTATGGATAACGAAAGTAGGAGGAGTTTTTATGTTCGAGGTTTTCCAAAAAGGACTTTTTTATATTATTTTTCCTGAAAATACAAGTATTTCACCTGTAAAATACTATTCCGTATTCGCTCTCTTCATTGCTTTGGCGGTGGCTGTTCCCTATCTGCTTGGCAGTATAAACTCGGCAATTATCATCTCTAAAACTCTTTTCAGAGACGATATAAGAAAACACGGAAGCGGAAATCCGGGTCTCACTAATATGCTCCGAACTTTCGGAAAAAAGGCTGCCGTTCTGACGCTTTTCGGCGATATGCTGAAAACCGCTCTGGGCATCTTGCTCGGCGGACTTCTGTTTGGATTTAACTATAACGCGGGGATTGCCTGCGGAGACGGAATTGGCTTCGTTTATTTGTCGGGACTGTTTGCTGTTTTGGGCCACGTCTTCCCCGTTTATTACCGATTCAAAGGCGGAAAGGGCGTTCTTTCCACCGCTACGATGGCTTTGATTTATACGCCGATACCGTTTTTGATTTTGCTTTTGGTATTTATTTTGATAGTGGCTATGTCGAAATACGTCTCGCTCGGCTCGGTTTCGGTAGCCGTGCTTTACCCTGTCGTTGTAAACGGATATTTTAAATTCTTATACCAGGTTACCGAGAGTGTCGAGCCCGGTCTTTGCGCTCTCACGACAATCGCAATCGCGGTGCTTGTGGTATGGTGTCACAGGGAAAATCTTAAAAGAATTTCCGACAGAACCGAAAGGAAAATATCCTTTAAGTCAAAAAAAGAAAATTCCCATAAAGAGTAATTTTGAATGAAAAATAGATTTTGCAGCCTTGTCATAAGGGCTTTTGACAGAGAAATTATCAAAAAAATCGTCTTTTCAAGACCTGAAAACAGCGATATTAAAAAGGTCAGCGGACGGCTTTGCTCTCACAGAACAAACAAAATTCTGGCCTTGGAATACTCACTGCCGGGAGATACGGTTTCTCACAAAAATCTCTCAAAGGAAGGACTTGAAGGAGAAATTCTCGCCCTTCTTTCTTCCTACGCTCAGGCGAATTTAATTACTACCGCAGGGAACGTTGAGTACAAGAGAGGCAAGGACAAGGAAATTATACTTGGCGAAAAAGCTTTTCAGCGAAAAATCAGCGGCGAAACGCAAAATTTTGAAAGAGCCATTGAGGAGCTTGACAAAAGGAAAAATTACCTGCTCTGTGGCAAAGAGGACTTTCTTTACAAGCTCGGAATTTCCGACAAAAACGGAAGAATTCACGACAAAAAGCAAGGAAAATTCAGACAAATCAACCGTTTTCTTGAAAATATTGAGGATATTTACGCAAGGCTCCCAAAGAAAGACGCAATTATTATTTACGATCTGTGCTGCGGTAAGAGTTATCTCTCATTCGCGGTGTATTATTACCTCACAGCGATTAAAGGCAGAGAGGTATCAATGCTCGGTATTGACCTTAAAAAAGACGTTATCGACTACTGCAATCAGGTGGCAGTTGAGTGCGGCTTCGAGGGTATGAAATTTATTACCGACGACGTCACCAAGACACCAAAGGACGTAAAGCCGCATATAGTTATTTCCCTACACGCTTGCGATACTGCAACGGACATCGTAATTGATACCGCAATTAGTCTGTCCGCCGATATCATACTCTCCACCCCCTGCTGTCACAGATACCTCAACGGAAAGGTGGCGGCAAAGGAGCTGGCCTTTGTGACAGAGCACCCGCATATTGCAAACAAGCTATGCGAGGCGCTGACCGACGGAATACGCATTGCAAGGCTTCAAAAAAACGGCTATGATACTGTGGCGATAGAGCTCACCGACCCTGAAAATACTCCGAAAAACACACTCATCAGAGCCTTAAAAAACGATAAAATTTCCAAAGAAAAGTTAGAACAGTACGATAAAGAATATCAGAAGATACTCGATTTCGTTTTAGGTGACAAAAAGGAGTCATATCTCAAATAATGGCAACAAAAGTTTACAATTTTACGGTTTTCAGCGTTGATGAAACCGAAAATTTAGGAAAAAATATAGCAAAGATTTTAGAAGAAAATTCTATTCACACCGCCTTTATCGCTATGCGGGGAGAGATGGGAGTCGGCAAGACCGCCTTCACCAGAGGCTTTGCCTCGCACTTTGGCATTAATAACGTCAAGAGTCCCACCTACGCCCTCCTCAACGAGTATCGCGGCAGGGCAAATATTTATCATTTTGATATGTACAGAATTGAGAGCGAGGACGACCTTATATCAATCGGATACGACGAGTACGTGGAAAGACGCGGCTACGTCGTTTGCGAGTGGTCAGAGAACATTTGCGAGTTTCTGCCGAGCGAGTGCATTTTTGTAAGCATTTCCCGCCTTGAAGGCAACGAAAACGCAAGAAAAATCGAGCTTAGCTTTTCGGGAAAAGGCTTATCCTCAATCGACCTTCTGAAAGGAGATTTAAAATGATTGTGCTTGGTTTTGAAAGCACCGCGAAGATCGCCTCGGTAGCGGTTTTGGAGGATGGTAAGCTCCTCTCCTCTTATTCGGTAAACAACGGTCTTACTCAAAGCGAATTGCTCTTGCCTATGGCAGAGAGTATGCTCAAAAGCCTCGGTCTCGGTTTTAGCGACGTGGGACTTTTGGCGGCGGCTGTTGGCCCCGGCTCTTTTACGGGCG
>JAZUPQ010000004.1:0-15816 GCA_045605265.1 Eubacteriales bacterium
CATTTTTTTGCTGGTGGTTCATCTTTAATGAAAGTCGAACCAAGCATTACTTATTTAGGGGTTGTAAGGTTATTGTTTGCTCCTCGGGAGCAACGTAATTTTCGCTGACGATTTTCGGACGTCCGTCCTCGCCGACTATTACTTGATAAAATTCTGTTTCAGTCAAAGTTGTTTTTCTGAATTTCCAACCCTCACAACTGAAAATATCTCCGGCAGTTTCTATTTTAACGTCATCGAGAAGCTTTTCTGCGAATGAGCCAATGTCAAGGTCGTGATCGTAATAGAAAGCATCATCGTGCGGAAGTGCGTTTTCTCCGTAAAGCTCAGCAAAATATAGATTGTATACCGTATCTCCGTATTTTGCATAGTGATAAGTTACTACTGTTTTATGGTCGAAATAAAATCCGTTGTCACCGGTATAATAATATGGAGAAGGTGACGTCTCTGTTTCAAAGCTTTCAAGATTTACCCTAAAAGCTCCGCTGTTGGAAACAAAGTAATAATATCCATCTTCAATAACACCGTAAGACCGAGAATAATAATCGGTATTGTCTACGAATGTATAGTTCTCGTCTTTACCTATAGCTACTTCAGCAAAATCTTTTACTACTTTGTAGTATTTTCTATCTGTTCGAATGTAGTTACCGCTATAGTCTTTGATGATCTCCGTGTATTCTTTGAATGCCACACCTTCGTTTGAAAAAAGATGTGTTTTTTTGTTCTCAGTATAGTAGACTGTCAGATTTTCTTCGTCAACAACATCCAAATAATCATTTTGAATATACTTGTTTCCGTAGATATCCTTGTAATAATGAGAAATCGTCAACGTTTCATTTTTAACTACGGTATAAAATTGAAGTTCGTCATTTTCCGTAACGCGCATATCGTAGATTTTGCCCGATATGAGAATCAGGTTGTTTCTGATTTCATCTATTGAAACATCTTTAATTTGATAAACATAGCCCGATGCGTTATCGATGACAAAGCTTTGGCGATTATTCCCGGAAAAATAATCGGTTTTATCATAAAAGGCAATTCCGTTAACATCATAAGTTAAGCTGCTATCATCAGGTCTTTGTGACGTTCCGAGAGGCACGAAGCTGATAAACGTATAACCGTTCAAAACATACAGTTTATCAATTTCGCCGTTTATATCATCTTGTGTTATAGTGGTTTCAACACCCACTCCGCGGTATTTTACGGTGTAATTAACTTTATCGGTTAAACCTGCAAGCAAAATTTTGCCTATTTTGCTATTTTTGTCGTTTTCGTCGTTGTCCGTTATTCCTTCATATACTAATCTATCACCCTCGTATACAGAATATGTAAAACCTTCAACAGCGTGGAACGATAACCCATCCTTATGCGCCTTGATAACATTTTCTCCACTCATCTCAGTGGTAACGTTCTCGGTAACGATTTTTGTAAAGGTTACCTTTGTCAGCCCTGTTTCATCTGTTTCTGGGGCATTAGCATCATAATCCGTGGTAGACATTACAATATAATTTTTATCTTCAGTATCTTTATCAGAAGCTAAAGTGTTGAAAGACAACAATTGGACACCAAAATTGTTTCTTCCATAAGATGCCATAGGCGAAGCACTTGCTTTTTCTTTTTTTGAAATACCAAGAGCTGTTGCGTTTCCAATGTTTGCAACATATCCAGCTAAATCTACGATGAACGGGTTGTTTTCGCTTGGATTATCGCTTCCTGGGGTGTTTTCGCTTGGATTATCACCGTCTGGATTATTTCCGCTTGGATTATCGTCATTTGAATTGTTTGTGTTGCTGCACGATATCAATCCAATACACAGAGAAAACGTCAAAATTAAAGCTAGAAAAAGTGACAATGTTTGTTTCATAGTATTTTCCTCCTAAAGGCAAAAAAGTGTGCCCGCAAAGCAAGCGCCTCACATTACGTACCCAACCTTGCAGCCATGCAATTATCACAATACACTTGAGCCGAGAATAGAAAGGCGAAAGCGCCAAATAGCATAGTACGCCTTTTGTTCGAGCATATCAAACTACATCGCAGAAGTATTATAGCACATTTTGCAAAAAATTACAATCCCAAAAATTACAATAATTATAGATGCGTGTGTTTCGAGCTTGGGCACCGAAGCGTGTGCTTGTCCTCTGGACGTGAACTTGAGAAGATAAAGAAATCTAGGATTTTGACGCACAGCGTCAATATTTCCACGCTCTGCGCCTGACAAGTGAGCTTGTCGATCTCCGAGTGGAAATGCAGCATACCGCTTGCGGTATCTTGCCAAACGAGCAGCATGAAGCAAAGTTTTAACATAGCGGAACGACCGTTGCAAATTAATCGCGAGTGGCAATACCTGACCGACCGGTTATACTCCTTGTGAGCCTGCCGACCTTGTCGGCGGTGCTACGCACCTCGCATCGCTACACGATGCGCTCACGGAGCAATCTGCGCTTGGCTCACTTGTGCGAGCACAGACTCGCTCAAGCTTGATTATGTAGCCTGCGGCTCAACCGGTCGGGCGGTCGCAGACCGCATCCTAGATGGCCCACCAAGCAAAACAAAAAGACACCCGTTTTGGGTGGCGTTTTGTTTGGTGGACCATCTAGGACTCGAACCTAGGACCGACCGGTTATGAGCCGGTAGCTCTAACCAACTGAGCTAATGGTCCATGACTGACTTATGTATTATAGCAGAAAAATATTAACAAATATTATATATTTTGTGAACAAATTATAAATTAGGGTATTTTGCGTTTGAAGGGGCTGCACCATTATGCAGGCAATCGCAAATAATGATACAGTCCCTTTTATTTATTAATGATACTCGCAGGAAATCGACACGGGATTTCCTTCCCCGTCTGCGTAAGCGATACTCAAGGTTGTAATCTTGCCTTTACTCTTGGATACGATAATTTCAGCATCGGAAATTGAGATGCCAAGTACGGTTTTTGTATTCTTGGCAAGGATTGTTGCGCTGAACATATCGTCGGCAATTTGGAGGTTGTTAAAAAGCGCCTCGTTATCGAGTTTAAGCTTTATTGCAGTCGCGCTCGAAATCTTGCCGTCAACCGCGCCGCTGTAATTGCCGTTTTTATCGCACTCTATCGTTCCTGTAACAGTGGTGGAAAAGCCGTCGCCCTCGCCAAATTCATTGATTTTATCATAAGAATATTCAAGTGTGAACGAGCCGTCCTTATTGTAGGTAGTCTCAACTCTGGAATTGAGGTCACCCGCTTGTGTTTTCACGGTTGTTTCAACAACCGTTTCAACAGGGTTTGTAGATTCGACAGCGGTAATAAATCCCTTCAAATCCTTCTTTGGAGCGTCGTTATTGCTATCATCGTCGTTATCGTTGTTATTATTGTTATCTGTATTGTCATCGTCTCCGCCGCCAAAGCCAAAGCACGCCGTCATCGAGAACACAAGAATAAAAGCAAGTAATATACAAATCAGTTTTTTCATACGTTTATTCTCCTTTCGACATTACTTTTTTACGAGAGTAATCTCTTGCACTTCATAATCGAAGACGCTCTTGATTTCTACGTTTGCGGCAGGTCTATCTTTGATAGAGGCAAGCTTGAAGGAAATCAAAATCTCCTCTACTACAACACCGTTTGTCTTAATTGTGAGCGAAACATCGGACGCAATATTCTTGTCTTTGTTTTCAAAAACTACGCCCTCGCCAAACACCTTCTCGATGTTTTTTGCTTTAACTGTTCCAGTAAACACGTTATCTTTGAACTTGATCTTATCAACGAGATCTTCGGTAATATTAAGAGACAGGTAGCCCATTTCAGAAGCAAAATCCTCGCCGTCTTTGTTCCAAGCGCCGGAATTCTCACGCACGCCATTACCTTGAACGTACTCTTTTGAATAGGTCTTCGTCGTAATTTCATCCAAAATTATCGCGCCGGCGCCGGAGTCAACGTCATTCAAAAATTCCTGTGTGTAGACGTACTGCGTAGCGCCTCTGTCGTTAATCATACCCTTGGTATACGTATAAACGCCGTTAAGCGTAACGGTACCGTAAACCTGTGTACTGTTAGTGACAACCTTCGTTGGCTCGCTCACAGCCATAATATTCAAAATCGGATGTTTTTCATCTTGTTTATTTCCGTCGCCGTCGTTATCATCGCCGCCGCCAAAACCAAAGCACGACGTCAAAGAGAGCATAAGAGTCAAGGCAACCAATATACAAATCAGTTTTTTCATTATCTCACCCCTCCTCATTATTTAGCAACGTCGGATTCGGAATAGGAATACGAGGTTGTTATAACAACGTTTCCGATATCCTTGGCAAAGCTTATTTGTATCATAGTCAGATACACGCTGTTTGTGGTAACGACAAGTCTGACGTCGTTGTTTTTAACTCCGTCAAGCTTAATTCCAAGAATTTCCTCAGCCTTTGATGAATTGAATCTCGCTGTCAAAATTCTCTTATCGCCGGAAAATTTATATGACGTGAAGTTCTTTTCGTCAAGATTTAATTTGAAATCATAGGTTTCGCCCACTGCCGGTTTAGCAGTTGTCCAAGTCTCACCGTCTTCCGAATACTTACCGTTACGAAAATAGAATTTACCTTCGTCTGTGTATTTATACGAAGAGGCTTCGTCTTCGACGGTGGCATACCTATCCTGAGAATACTCGAAAACGTAGCCGTTCTCATCGCGAGTGGTTACGTACTCTCCGTTGAAATTTCCGTCCTCCTTGGTTGCCAGAGTGGTGATTGTTTTTATGGTTGTTGGTTCGTACGCTGTAATTGCCGCAAAAAACGCCTTTTCCTTCTTTGCATCGGCTTCCATTCCAAAAGCAACGACCGTAAAGACTGATGCGACTGCCAACAGTATACATACAATTATTTTGAATTTTTTCATGTACTTCACCAAAAGCCTTTCTAAATCATAATTATATTATAACTAACATAATTATATATTTTTTACGTCAAAAAGTCAATAGAGTTGATGTCTGTTTATCCCGTACGCGTGACAAAATTTATCTTCTCTTTTTATTCATTTTCACCAAAAATTGCGTTCTTTTGTCCTCTCGCGTAATCTTTTGTAATACTGATAAGACGCTTAATCGCCGGAGAGATAGTCTTGTCGTTGCACACCGCAATCGCTAAAACGCGGTGAACCTCGGGAGTAATCGGAACGTATCTGACCTCGTCGCGTCGGTTGGTCAAAATGAGCTCCGAGAGCATACTGATACCGAGACTGTGCTCAACCATAGATATGATTGCCGGGTCGTCAACGTAGGTCGGAGTTACAAAAGGCTTCACGTTATACTGTGAAAACACCATTCCAATATCGTCATCAAATCCGAGTCCGGGCATAAGAAATTTTGTGCCGTTAAACCCTTCGATCGGAAATTCATCGTACATCGTCATATAGTCCTTGGGAATAATAGCGTAGAACTTATCCTTCGCCAACGGAACCCACTTAAAATCGTACTTCGGGTTTTTTGAGCCGAAGCAGATATCGTATCTTCCCTCTTCAAGTCCGCCGTAAAGCTCTGAGACGGTACCCGTTTGAATATTGACTGTAACGTTTGGAAATTCCGCATTGAATTTTTCGACGATGGCGGGCAGCCAAGTGACTGCCATACTTGAAAACGCGCCTATTCTTATGACGTTATCTCCATAGGATTTTACAAGCTCTATCTCGTTCAACAGCGCGTCCTCGCAAGCGACGAGCTGACGTATTTTAGGTATAATACGCTCTCCTCCCGGCGTGAGCTTTATTCCGTAATATCCTCTTTGTAAAATTGAAAATCCAAGTTCAACCTCCAAGGCGTTCATCATATGTGTAAGTCCGGATTGTGTATATCCCAGCTTTTGAGCCGCGGCAGAAAAACTGCCCATATCAACCGCGGTTAAAAGTACTTTGTATTTTGAAATACTCATCGTCTTAATCCTTAACCGTTATCATTTAAAATAGCCTTCTCTGTAAAGCAATTCCGCAATAAGCACCGCGCCGCCCGCCGCGCCGCGAAGAGTGTTATGGGACAGTCCCACAAACTTGTAATCGTAGAGAGTATCCTCGCGAAGTCTGCCGAGAGTTACGCCCATACCGCCGTAAATATCTCTGTCAAGGGCGGTCTGCGGACGGTTATCCTCCTCGAAATAGGTGAGGAACTGCTCGGGAGCAGATGGCAGCTCCAGTTCCTGAGGCTTGCCTCTGTAATTCTTCCAGGCCTGCAATATTTCTTCTTTACTTGGCTTGTTTTCAAATTTTACGAATACGGCGCTCATGTGTCCGTCGGTAACGGGCACGCGAATACATTGGGTGGTGATTATCGGCTCTGATGCAGGAACGATTACGCCGTCCTTTACTTCACCGAAAACACGGAGAGGCTCTTTTTCGCTCTTCTCTTCCTCGCCGCCGATGTACGGGATTACGTTGTCAATCATTTCAGGCCATTCCTTGAAGGTTTTTCCTGCTCCGCTGATTGCTTGATATGTAGTAGCGACAACCTCCTTGATTCCGTACTTACGGAGAGGGGCGAGAGCGCCCACGTAGGATTGAATCGAGCAGTTCGGTTTTACCGCGATGAATCCGCGCTTAGTTCCGAGACGCTTTCTTTGAGATTCTATCACTTCAAGATGCGCGTCGTTTACCTCCGGAATTACCATAGGCACATCGGGAGTCCATCTGTGAGCGGAGTTGTTTGAAACTACGGGGATTTCCGCCTTTGCGTATCTCTCCTCCAAGGCGCGAGTCTCATCCTTTGAAAGACTTACAGCGCAGAAAACGAAGTCGCAAAGACTTCCGACCTCCTCAACGTTCTCGCTGTTTATAACAACCATATCGCCAATCCTCGAAGGAATGTCAACCTTCATCTTCCATCTGCCTTCAACCGCTTCGGCGTACTTTTTGCCTGCGCTTCTGCCTCCTGCCACAAGGGCGGAGATTTCAAAATACGGGTGCTCTGACAAAAGCGTAATAAATCTCTGTCCAACCATACCGGTAGCGCCAATAATTCCGACTTTTAATTTTTTCATTGTTCTCTCCATTCCGGGTTTTTACCCCTCGCATCTTAAATTTTTTAATATTTTAACATATATCAAGGCAACTTGTCAATTACTTATACCTCGAAAAATCAAAAAAGTGGAGTTTTTCTCTCCACTTTTCAGTAATTTTTTGCTCATTTGTTGATAATGCTTACGTTTTCGGGAAGAATTCCTGCGGTCTCATATACTATTGTGAGGATTTGGGCGCACTCATTTGCCTGTAAATCATCTGCGCGAACGATAATGCTTGCGCTGTTTTCGGAAATAACCGCGATACAGTTTTCAAAACCTTTCGCTTTAACAAGACTCTCTATGCTTGCTTCGTTTTGCATATCTTTAGCTATTTTGGAAATTTTCTCATTAGCCTCTGCCTTCGCCTCCTCGGTCGCTTCATCGCTCTCTGTTACGAGCTTCAAAACGTCGATTGCCTCGTCGCGCGACTGCTTGCGATTGAGAGAAGTTGCGGTGAAGTAATCGCTACCTTCTTCTGTTCCTTCCCCTCCTGTGACAGTGCTCTCGCCCTCTGCGTCATCCATATTGTTATCGCCGTAGCCGAGAGAACCTATGGGGTCATAAAACCATTGGTAATTCAGGTATACAGCCAAACCAATAAGAAGCACCGCTACGATAAGCAACGCGCTGCGTGTTGCCTTAGATGAAAAAAACTTTTTTACTTTTTCGTTTTGCATTATTGCTACATCTCCTTTTCTGAATGTTAATTTCTAAACGGTGGTACTCCGTCTAGCCACTTGATAAAAACTATGTTCCGATTTTGAAAGATATTCCGAATTTATTTCAATTTTGAAATTTTTACCCGATTGCTTCCGATATCGAAAACCGAGGTAAAAAGCTCGGTCAGCTCGCGTCTTACCGAGGCGCTGTCTCCGCCTTTACAAACTATGCTGACTCCCAAAACCTTGGGTGGCTTACTCTCAACTAAAACTCCGCCCTTGTAGCTATTCTCCGCGCCCTTTTCAAAGGTTACGTAAACGTAACACTTTCCTACGCCTTTGATTGAAGAACACATTTTAGAAAGCTCTGCTTCAAGCTCCGCTTTATAGGCGGAAAGCGAGTTCTCGGAAGTGCTTTCCGGCGTTTTGCTGTTTTGTCCAAGAGAAAAGAGCAGAAGTAATGCGGCAAGACAAAGCAACGCGCAAATATATTTAGGATGCTTCTTTAAAAAACGCAACAGGTCAGCCATTGATACTCATCTCCACAACGCAGTCGCCAAGTCCTAGATTCCGTACGTAATTTTCAATAGCTCTGAAATCGGCGGCAAGCGCTCCTTTCTTTAAAATAATGATTATTCTTTCCGCGCTCATAGACGAAAAATTAAAGTTTTCAAGTCTTACGTCCAGATTTTCGGCCGAAATTCCGTATTTTTCACTCAGCAGCTCCTTGACTCCCGAGCAGAAAGCCTTTTCGGCACTTTCCAGATACGCACCCTCCGTATCTATGTCAGGCTTTTGAGAGCTTATATACTCTTTAATATCCAAATCCTTTAATTTAAATTCCCCGCTCACCAGAGGCGCAAGTATTACCGCCAATATCAAAATCGAGGCGGAAAACCGAACTGCTTTTTCGCCCTTGCCGTTATAGGCGAGCTTTGAAACTATGCCCGCTACGGAAGAAAAAATCAAAATATCGTAAAGGTATTTACCCAAACAGACCGACGCCTCCTTTCATAAAGCTCACCGTGGCAAAAACCGCCAATAAGAAGCCCAAGACGTACGCGGAAAGGAGCGTGTCTATGCCCGATTGAAAGCAAGAAAACAAGCGCACTCCCTCTTTGCAGTCTCCGTATTCCAAAAACGAAGAACAGAGAGAAATTCCCCACCTTAATATCAAAACCGCAAGGAAGGACGGCAAAAACAGAGTAATAATAAAAAGTACCGAAAAACCGCCTATTGCGCTCTTAATGTAAACAAATGCTCCCATTAAAGAGGATAATGACCCCGAAATTACCGAACCGACTGCGGGAATTAATGCTCCTGTCATCTGCTTTGCGGTTTTGAGATAAAGGCTGTCGGCAGAATATGAAACCAGATTTTGCAGAGCCATTGACGACATAAGCAGGGTGCTTATTATTCCAAAGGTAAAAAGAAAAATGTTTTTAAGCGCCTTTCCGATTTTCTGCCCGTGGCTTTCGGAAAAAGGAGAAAGTATCGCAAAGGCGAATATACCGAAGCTCAAAGGCAGCAAAATTTTATCCAGCAAGATTGACAAGAGAGTTATAATTAAATTCATCGTGACGCCCTGCGTTTGCGCGGTGTTGACATTTCCTGCGGACACCAGAACTCCGGTGTAAATCGGAGACACCGCAGATAAAAATTTGCTTAAAGAGGAAAGCGAGCCTTCCACCGACATAACCAAGGGCTTTGCAATTTCAAGAAGCATAAAGCCCGTCATTGTAACCGAAACGGTTTCCAGCATTTTGCCCCGCTTCTCGTCAAAGCAAAGGCTCTTGAAGAACACAGTTAAAAGGCACATCCCGAAAATCGTCAAAAAAGCGTTTAAAAACATTTCAAGGCCCTCTGTGAGCGAGTCGCTTAACACGTCCAGAAAAGATGCTATATTCAACCTGTCTTTAGCATTTTCGATATCCCCCGCGCCGCCCGGAAAAATACTGTCGAATTCTGCCCAAAAATCCATAAGAGAGTTCTGTTGTTCACTCACAGAAATTCACCCCCAAGCAGTAAAAGCTCCTTGAAATACGGTATCAAAAGCAGAATAATCTCTACTCGTCCCCACACCTCCGCCGTTTTTGACAGCTGTACCTCGCCAAGTGCCTCACAGGTTTCCGAGCAGATTGAGGATAGGTATGTAATACCCAAAACCTTGAACAATGTCTTTGCACATTCAAGAGCTTTGGCGTTTTCCAAAAGCCCTGTAATCTCCTCTCCGATTTGACCTATTTTACTGCTCAGCACACCGATAATACAAACTAAAATCAAGGCGAGGGTGACTCCGACTCCGCGGTAGCCGATGTTTTTTAAGACCGTGAGCGCGAGGCAAGCTATAAAAACAAACGCCAAAACGTCACTCACAGCGAGAACACCTCGTACACAAATTCAATAAGCTTTGAGAGACCGTCAAGCAAAAGCATAAGCGCTACGATAATTCCCCCTATGCTCACGAAGGTTGCCTGCTCCTCTCTTCCCGATTTTGAGAGAACCTGCGCGCAAACGGTTACTATAATTCCTATTCCTGCTATTTTAAGTATAAAATCAATATCCATTCAATTTCCTCACAAAAGCAGTATTATAATTCCCAAGGCGAATGCAAGCGAGAGAGTAGTGACGATTTTGGCAGTTTTTTTATGCTCTTCTCTGATTTGCTCTACCCGTTCTTCCAGCCTTTCTATTCCGACGTCCAAGCGTTTTAGCTCGTCTTCGAGATTGCTCTCTCCTATTTTATCGAAGGAGGAGCAAAACACCTCGTAAAAATCTCGGTCTGCTCCTTCCTTTCCAAACGTTTTTTTAAATGCTTCGGAGACTTTTTCACCTTTACTTACGGCATCCAGAAATCCGTTGCCGCAGAGTCTTTCGGAAGAAAAGCAAAGCGCGATTTTTGAAATCGGCATAAGGGACAGGGTGATTTTGTCTTTTACGAATTTCATAAACCGTAAAAGCTCGGCGGAAATTTCGAGGCGTTCTTTTTCCTCTTTGATATACTGCTTTGAAAATTTTACCGATAAAACCAAAAGGAAAATGGACAGTAAATACTTAATCATATCTGATATACCGCCTCTCTCCGCCGCAAAGCTCTATGCCCACGAACACATCAAAACAACCCCTATCAATCAAAGCTCCGACTCCTCTTCTGCTTTTTAAATCGTTTAAGGAACTTCCGTGCGCGCTCGCCAAAAGACGAGTTCCGCCGCGAATAAAGTCACAAATTGCCTCGCACTCCTCCAATTTGGAAAGTTCGTCCACTATAATCACATCCGGCGACAGCGTACGCAGGGCAATCTCTATGCCCGCCGCTTTTTTATGCCCGCTCAAAATATCAATGCTGCAAAGGCTTGTGTCGATAGATGAGAATTCGCCGCGCTCGTCCACAACGGCGACCTCCAAAAAATTTTTGCCCTTGCTTACGCTTTTTGCAATATTTTTAAGCGCGGTGGTTTTGCCGTAACGAACGGGTGAAAATATAAGCATACCGCGTTTTGCCGAGTTAAAATGAGCTATCAGCTCGCCGTTTTCCTCGCAGTCTTGGCTCGGAATTCTGAAAGTCAGCGAGCTTATCTCGTCGTAGCAGTAAATTTTTCCGTTATCGTATCTGGCTCGTCCGCAAATTCCCACTCTGACGCCGTCGGGCGCAACGATATACCCCTCCTTTATCGTATCCAGATGAGAATACACGCTTCCCTCACACAGCATACGAAAGCAGTCGGCGAGTTTGTCCTTATTCAAAGAGTGGAGAAGCGAAAATTTTTGCTCTTTTATGTAGATTGTGGATTTTGCTGCCGCTCTCAGATGAATTTCGGATATTTCTTCCGCTTTCATTCCGCGCGATTTCATAATACAAAGGATTTCCAACCTTATCGCGTCGGGTAAAAATTGAAAATAACTCTTATTTTTCATATCATTTTTGTATTAATTGTTAATTTTTTCCTTTTTATGTCATTTGCTTGACAATTTTGTAGAATTATGCTAAAATTTGATTGACAAAAATTACCAAGAATTAGGGGGTGTGAGTTTTGAAATCAACCGGAGTTGTCAGAAAAATTGACGAGCTTGGCAGACTTGTTGTGCCAAAAGAAATCAGAAACAGGTTTAATATCGCAACAGACGACCCTGTTGAAATTTATGTTGAGGGCGAGCAAATTATACTCAAAAAATACCAAGAAGTTTGTACTTTTTGCAACGAGTCGGGCTCTCTTGTGGATTTCAAAGGCAGAAAAGTTTGCGCAAAATGCTTAGAGCTGTTGAAAAATATTTAAATTTGATTTTAGGTCTTGATTTTCAGGCTACATAGTGATATCATATCTAGGAAATAATATTTATAATTTGTATTTGATTTGAAAGGAAAACTTGATGATGAAAGTTGTAACATTTGGTGAAATAATGCTCCGTCTTGCTCCGGAAGGATATCTCCGCTTTACACAGGCGGATAAATTCGGCGTAGTTTACGGAGGCGGAGAGGCCAACGTATCCGTTTCTCTTGCGAATTACGGTCTTGAAAGCGCGTTTGTAACGAAGCTGCCCAAGCACGAAATCGGTCAGGCGGCAGTTAACTCACTTCGCCGCTACGGAGTTGATACCTCTATGATTGTAAGAGGCGGAGACAGAGTGGGTATTTACTTTAACGAAAAAGGCGCTTCTCAACGTCCTTCAAAAGTAATCTACGACAGAGCGCACTCGGCAATCGCTGAGGCAAAGCCCGAGGACTTCGATTGGAACAAGATTTTTGACGGCGCAGATTGGTTCCACTTCACAGGTATTACTCCCGCGCTCAACCCAAGCGTAGCGGCTATCTGCCTTGACGCTTGTAAGGCTGCAAAAGCAAAGGGCGTTAAAATTTCCTGCGACCTCAATTTCAGAAAGAAACTCTGGACCAGAGAAGAAGCAAAGAAAACTATGACCGAGCTTTGCAAATACGTTGACGTCTGCATTTCCAACGAGGAAGATGCTCACGACGTATTCGGCATTGACGCCGAGAACACGGACATCGCAGGCGGTAAGCTCAACCACGAGGGATATAAATCGGTTGCAAGACAGCTTGCGGAAAAATTCGGATTTGAGAAGGTGGCAATCACACTTCGTTCCTCAATCAGCGCAAACGACAACGACTGGGCCGCCCTCCTCTACGACGGCAAGGAATACTGCTTCTCCAAATCCTATCACATGCACATCGTTGACAGAGTCGGAGGCGGCGACTCCTTTGGCGGCGGACTCATCTACTCCTGTCTTATGGGCTACTCCACACAGGACGCTGTTGAGTTTGCAGTTGCGGCTTCCTGTTTGAAGCACTCTATCGAGGGTGACTACAATATGGTTAGCGTTGACGAGGTTAAGGCTCTCGCCGGCGGCAACGGTACGGGAAGAATTCAAAGATAATCGGTGTAAAAGAAAATAAAAAAACGGAGATATCGGGGTTTCGATATCTCCGTTTAATTTTATGCTCAATCCATATAGTCAAGGCTATGGTTGTTCATTACTTTGCGAATCTGTTTCCAGCTTGGATTGTATTTATCCAAAATCGCAACGAATTTTTCGCCGTGATTGCTTACTTTCAGGTGGGCGAGCTCGTGCAAAATCACGTATTCAAGACAGTAAAGAGGTCTTTTCGCAAGTTTTAGATTAAGCCAGATTTTCTTGGTTTTTGTATTGCAAGTACCCCACCGTGTAACCATATCCTTACTCTGCCAACCGCTACAATAGAGTCCCGTGCGCCTTTCCCACTTCGGTAAAAGCTCGGAGACCTTCTCTCTGAGGGCCTCTCTGTACCATTCCTTGATGATTTTTTCCCTTTGCTCCTTGGTGCTGTTTTTACGGGTATTTAAAACGGCGGTGTCACCAAATAGAGTAAGAGAGTTTTTCCTGCCCGAATGGATGATTTGAATTATATATTTTTGGCCGAACACATAAATACAGTCGCCCGTTTCGTACTCGTTTTTTTTAGGATTTTGACGGTTTAATATTTGTATTCTCTGTTTCAAAATCCAATTCATTTTCGACTTGACGAATTTTTCTATTTCCTCATCGGAAAAGCCGAGAGGAACGCTTATTCTCACCCTTGCGTCGGGAGGCAGGACGTATAAATGAAGATTTTTTATTCTTTTTCTCTGTACCTCTATTTCGATTCCCAAAATCTCCATTCGCGCCTCGTCATTTTAATATTTCAATTCATTGCAAAGACCTTCCATTAATTCACTGTCGTGAATCAGAAGGTACGCTTCGTTTGTAAGCTCGTTGGTTTTAACGTGCAAGACGTAGGAATTTATTCCGGCTTTTTGTCTGCACGGGGTCGTAACTCTCTCAACGGCTATAAGATTTTTTCTGTTAAAGACTGTAATTTGCTTGACAAATCCGCCGCTGTAAACCGTAATCTTGCCCTCTTTTAAGGAAACGGATGCGGTTTTATAGCAAAGAACGGCGCTGACCGTTTTTATTGCTATAATCACGAAGGACACAAAGCCGATACCCAAGGCAACCAAGCAAAATACCTTGGCACTTGCGGAAAGCTCATAAAGAAGTGAAAAAGCAAGCAACGAGACCGCGGCGGCAACTATGCCGTATATGAGTAAAAACCACGACACAAACGGAAAAAAGGATTTAGCTTTGCTCTCTTTCTCGCTCGGAATATAATCAGGGAGAATTTTCCCCAAAATTTCATCCACCTCGCTCATTTTGCAGAAGGGAACGAGAACTCCCGTCTCCACGTCCTTTTCATCATTTGACGACGGCCTGGTATATCCGATTACTTCAAGATTTATACTTGCGAAGCCAAAGATACGCTTTATTATTCCCTGCCGTATTTTCACGCCTTTGATTTTCGAGTAATTAAAGCTGTTTTCGTGACGCACGAAAAGTCCGTATGAAATTTTTATACTGTCATTACTCTTGCGAATATTGAAATTGTAATACTCTACGAAAGAAGCGATTACGCTGAACACAAAGGACAAAAGCGATATTGCCACAGCTGATATCCCGAATACGACAAGTCCTATGAATAAAATTCCGAGAGTGTCGAAATTTTCAGGTGAGGACATAATTCGACTTTTGAGAATCACTACCGCTCCGAAAAGTAGCGCGATTACTATTCCTACGCAAATAATTACAAACAACGCGTTCAATAAATTCACGAAAGAATATAAAAATTTCTTTGCAGATGTAAACTTATATAGACTTTCCGGCAGTGTTTCCTCTTTTCCTTCTTCCTTAAACTCATCGGTAACGCTCGCGCCGTTTTTCAATGCGCAGATTGAATCCATTAATTTGCGGGCAACGCCGCTATTCTCTATTATTGTGATTTCCGCCTTGTGAGCAGCGCCGGTTGCGCCGCTGTCAACGGTGATTACAGCTATTTTAAAGATGGATTGGAGAATGTTTTTTCTCATATTTACAGCATGTATTTTTTTGTATTCAAGCCTTGATATTTTTCTGAAAAAAACGCCCTTTTTACAAATGATTTCATTTTCTGTAAATTGATAGCCCGAATATTTTATAAACAGTATCTGATAAACGATAAAAGCTATATATACAAGAACTAATATGCCGATAAACAGAGGCAAAAATTCGCTTTTAAATCTTACAATCTCCCCCGCCTCATTCTCCTCAAAAATCATATCCATAAAGAACAGACCCGCGAGAAACACGTAGGATAAATCCATAATGAGATGGTAGAAAATATTTCTGCTGTCAAATCTCTTCATTTTTTATTTCCTCAATTCTGTCTTCAAGTGCCGACTCCAAAAAGTCAATCATCGAGTCTGCGTCGCCGTTTTGAAGATAACAAAGGGTGAAATTTGATCCTGCGGTGGAAATTTCAACTCCGCTGAGTCCGAGCATAAGCATAATTGGTCCTTGCGCTCTGTGCAAATCCTGAATTTGACAAACGGGTATAACAATCCTTTTGCGGAAAATTACGCCTTGCTCAACGACGATTTTTATCTTATCGTACGCATAACGGTACTTCTCATATTTCAGTCCGGGCCAAATCCATATAATAATCAAAACAGCAGCGGCAAGCGAGCAAATCACCGTCCCAAGCACAACAAAGGATATTCCAAACAATCCAATAGCCGCCGGGATTACCGCGCCAAGCACTGCTATTGATTCGATAACAGCGTAAATGTACCAAATTTTTAATGCT
>JAZUPQ010000005.1:0-18158 GCA_045605265.1 Eubacteriales bacterium
CCCTTTGCGAAATGGCTATTGAAGCAAACGACGAGGACTCGGTTGAGGAGGTCGTTTCGGAGACCGAATTTATAGAGACCGAGGCTGAAAAAAAGAGAATTGAGGTTCTGCTTTCAGGCCCTTACGACAAAAATAACGCAATACTTACCTTCCACCCCGGAGCAGGCGGAACAGAGGCACAGGACTGGGCTTCTATGCTCTACCGCCTTTACACCCGTTGGGGCGAGAAGCGCGGCTTCAACGTCAAGCTCGTAGATTGGCTCCACGGAGACGAGGCAGGACTCAAATCGGCTACTATTATGATTGAGGGGCTCAACGCCTACGGTTATCTGAGAAGCGAGAACGGCGTCCACCGACTTGTAAGAGTATCGCCCTTTGACGCCTCGGGAAGACGGCACACCTCGTTTGCTTCGGTTGAGGTTATGCCCGAGCTTGAGGACGACAACACCATAACCATTCGCGACGAGGATTTGGAAATTACCGCGCACCGTTCCAGCGGCGCGGGCGGTCAGCATATTAACAAAACCGACTCGGCAATCAGAATCGTGCATAAGCCTACCGGTATTGTAGTAGGCTGCCAGACCGAGCGCAGCCAGCTTCAAAACAAAGAAACCGCTATGAAAATGCTCAGAGCAAAGCTCATGGAAATCAAAATCAGAGAAAAACTCGAACGCATTGAAGATATTCAGGGCAACAAGGCAAACATTGAGTGGGGTAGCCAAATCAGAAGCTACGTCTTTATGCCATATACTCTCGTGAAGGACACGAGAACGGGATACGAGGACGGAAACATCGACTCCGTAATGGACGGCAATATTGACGGATTTATCAACGCGTACCTCAAAGGCGAGAAAAAATAATCTCATTTTAAAGAAAAAACTCCTCATTTTTGAGGAGTTTTTTCTGCTTTTTGTCAATTATGGTTTACAAATAAAGCTCTACTACGCAGTTGAGCTTCCCTTTTCTCGTTTCGCTCTCAAAGCCGCGGTAGATAAATCTGCCGTAGCCCCGCACGCTTACCACATCGCCGCCGTTTATATGCTTGGAAACGCTCTCGCACACTCTGCCGTTAATGAAAACCGCCCCCTTCTGAAAGAGCAGCGCGGAGCTCTCTCTTGAAATTTTGAAGAGCTTGGCAATTACCGCGTCGAGCCTCTCGGACTGAATCTGAAGTCGCTTTTCTTCAAGTCTGTAAAGCGACTCGCTTTTTGGGGCAGGTACGAGCCCGAGCTTCACGTCGGTGTGCTTCACCCTTTCAAGCGAGGCGGCGACGTATTCCGCAATATCGCTTTTTGCGAAGAGATAGGCGCAGTTGTCTATAATCGCGATATCGCCCAGCTTGTCGCGTTCAATTCCCAAATTTAAAAGCGCCCCGAGAAAGTCGCGGTGGGTGAGACGGTCGGCAAATTTCGGTGAGCAGGGCTGAATTTTTACACAAGAAATCGGAAAATCCTCCTCATAGCCCAGCTCCTGCGGGTCGCCGAAGCGTATCATTACTCTCTCCGCGCCCTCTACGCCGCCAAAGGCGGTATATTTTATTCCGTAAATTTCCTTTTTTATCTCCTCGAACAAATTTTGCTCCAAAAGCCCGAGAAAGTCAGTAAATTTAAAGGTGTTCGTTTCGTACGACCGCTCGGCAAGCTCCAAAAACCGCTTTTTAAGTATATCCTCTTCCTTCATTGAAATTAAAGCATATCAACGGGGTACATAATTTTGAGCTGATTGATTTTAGATTCGTAAGCCTTGCTTCTCTTCTCTTGAAGAAGAACGCTCTTGATTCTGTCCTTGATGTCCGCAAAGGGAACGATTTGAGGAGCATTTTTTGAGTTGAGCTTGATAATATGGTATCCGAACTGCGTCTTTACAGGCGTTTTGGAAATTTCTCCGACCTGCATTGAAAATACAGCGCTGTCAAATTCGGGAACCATTTGGCCCTTGCCGAAATCTCCGAGATTTCCTCCGTTTTCCTTAGAGGGACAGCTGGAATTTTGCTTAGCGCAATCCTCAAAGCTGATTTCTCCGCCGTTGATTTTTGCAAGAAGCTCGTTTGCAAGCTCCTCGCTGTCTACGAGTATGTGACTTGCGTTTACGCTCTCCTCAGTAACGAATTGAGCGCTGTTGTCGTCGTAGTATTTCTTCGCCTCTTCGTCGTTTACGGTAATTCCCATAACAGCCTTGTCGGAGTTGTAGCGAATGAGGAGCTTTTCTTTAAGAAGGTTGAGCTGTTCTCTGAAAGCAGGCTCACCCTCAACGAGATTTCTCCTTGCGTCAAGCAAAAAGAGCTTGTTTGCAATCAACTGTTCGAGCACCTGCGCTCTGCCCTCGGGGGTGTTATACGCCTGACCTCTTTGGCCGAGCTCCTTGATAAAGGTATCAATCTCGCCGTCCGTAACCGTGAGCGAGCCGACTTTTGCTAAAATTTTTTCTGACATTTTCTTTCTCCTAATAAATATATTTTGTTTTTTACATTCTAAATCAATCTTATCCCTTTGGGATAATGGTTTTTGAGTCTGCCCGACGAAGCCTTTCCTCCTCCGAGAGATGCGCCCTTATAAATTACAGAGCACCAGCCGCGCAGATTTTCCCGGCAGTCAATCTCCTCGCCGCGAAGATATTTTTGCAGTCTCTCGCTATCCTCGCTCAAATCAAGACGGTTCAAAAAGAGGTCTCCGAAGCAAGAGAAAAAATGATGCGAGGGAAAAAGATTCTGCCCTCTTATCTCCCCGATTAAAACCCCTGCGCTGAACACGGATTTTTGCGGTATAGGGATTCCGTGAGCAACCAAAACGAGGTTTTCACCGCATTTTCTGATTTTGCCGAGCGGTCTTTTTTTGAGGTTTTCTCTAAAAAAGTCCTCGACAGTTTTTTCTTCTCCGCGGCTCGCGGGAACGCTCGCGTCCTTATATAAAATTTCCTTTTCGCTCCTCTCGCATTTTCTTGTCATCAGAGCGATATACTGACCTTCTCCGCGAGATATGTGAGGATAAAATCGCCTAGTTTTGTAAATACTAGTTGTCATATTGCCTGGAAAGTCTATTCCGTCGGCAGTAATTTTCTTCAATTCGTCTTTCACTTCAACGAGGCTGTATTCTCTGTTTTCCGAAAGGAAGGAATCTATTATCATCTCGTTTTCTTCAAGCGAGTAGGTACAGGTTGAATAGAGCAGATACCCGCCGTTTTTCACGAGTGAGCGGGCGTTATTTAAAATCTCCATTTGCCGTCTTTGGCAGACTTTAACATTTTCCTCGCTCCAATCGATAAGAGCATCCTCGCTCTTTCTGAACATACCCTCGCCCGAGCAGGGCGCGTCAACTATGACCAAGTCGAAAAATGAGTCGAACATTTTTGGAAACTCGGCTGTGTCAAGCGAGGTGACGACTGCGTTTTTTATGCCCAGCCGTTCAAAATTGCCAACGAGAATTTTTGCTCTTTTAGGTACGAATTCGTTTGATAAAAGAAAGCCCGTATCTCCGATACCTGCCGCTGCCTGTCCGCTTTTTCCGCCCGGGGCTGCGCACAAATCCAGAACGCGCCACCCCTCCTTTAATTCAAGGGCGTTGAGACTCGCCATAGCTCCCGGGTCCTGAACGTAAAATATCCCTGCGTGATGCTCGGGGGTGCGGCCTATCCCCTCGTAGTTTTCAAGTATGTAGCCGTCACTAGCGTATGAGAGCGGCGTCAGGGCGAAATTCTCTAAATCCGTCATTGACAATTCCTTGGCTTTTATGCGGTTAATTCTCACCGCTTTTTCGCTTTTATTATTTTCAAGCTCGCAGATGAACCTTGGGTATTCCTCTCCCAGAAGCCCCTTCATTCGCTCCTTGAAAGCATCTTTTATCATAATTAACGTCTCCCCGATTAGCAATCATAGAGATTATACATTATTTATTATATAAAGTCAAGACTTCTCTCGCTTAACAAGTTTTTATTGACAAATTAAACCAAAAGTGATATAATATTCGTGGTTTGTGCCGATTTTTCAGGCGGCGAAAACCAATTATAGAATTTGTAAAGGATAATACTATGGCGTTTAAAAACAGAAAACACAACTACCCCTTATATGAAACAACGAAGTTCTCAGATATTCGCGAGATGGTGGAAAATGCGGCTGAAAGACACGCTGACAAATATGCTTTGACATTCAAAAAAAATCCTAACGGCAAGGAGGTTTCACACTACACCTTCCGTGAATCACGCAACGAGATAATGGCTCTCGCAACCGAGTTCATATCTATGGGCTTTGAAGGCGAGAACATCGCAATCATAGGCGAGTCTTCACCCGAATGGATATTTTCATATTTTGCTCTTATGTCAATGGGAGCGATTACGATTCCGATTGACAAGGAGCTTCCCCCGGAGGATATCGCGTCAATTCTCAACACCTCGGAATGTAAGTATGCGATTGTATCCTCGGTTATCGCCGAAAAGACGAAAGTGCTTTTTGACCTTGTTCCAACTCTGCAAAAACTCATAGAGTGGGGCAATGTCAGCGAGGGCAATCTCCCCTATACCGATGTGCTGGAAGCAGGACGCGCAAAGGTTAACGAGGGCGACACGAGCTATCTTGACTACAATCTTGATCCTGATAAGCTCGTTACTATCGTGTTTACATCCGGCACGACGGGAAAAGGAAAGGGCGTTATGCTCACCTCCCGCAATATTAGCTCGGATATGGAGCAAGGAATGTATAACTTCCAAATCACCTACAAAACTCTCTTTGCTCTCCCGCCTCACCACACCTTCGGCTCTTGTGTAAACCTTATCGGCCACTATGCTCAGGGCTGTGAGATTTACATTTCCTCCGGACTTCGTTACATTATGAACGAGCTTAAAGAATTCAAGCCTACCCACTTGATACTTGTTCCTCTTTTTGTTGAAACCTTCTATAAGAGAATTATGTCCACGGCCGAAAAGACAGGAAAGCTCGGCGGACTCAAATTCCTGATTAAGCTCTCCAACGCGCTCCGCAAGATCGGTATCGACCTTCGCAAGCAGTTCTTCGGCAAGAGCGTTCTCTCCAACTTCGGCGGCGAGCTTGAAATGATAATCAGCGGCGGCGCGGCTCTCAACCAGAACATAATCGACTTCTTTGAGGATATCGGCGTAACGATTCTTAACGGTTACGGTATCACCGAATGTTCTCCCCTTATCTCCTGTAACAGAAACGAGTACAGAAAGGTCGGCTCCGTCGGACTGCCGATTATCGGCGGCCACGTATATATTCTCGATCCTAACGAAGACGGCGAGGGCGAGATTTGCTACTCCGGCCCCAACGTAATGCTTGGTTACTACAAGAACGAGGAAGCTACCAAGGACGCCTTTATTGAGGTGAACGGCAAAAAATATTTCAGAACGGGCGACTGCGGTAAGGTAGTTATGGAAGGCGACGACCAATGGATTTACATTACCGGCAGATTTAAGAACCTTATCATTCTCTCAAACGGCAAAAACGTATATCCCGAGGAAATCGAAACCGATATTCAAGGACTTTACGGCGTGGGCGAAGTAGTCGTTTACGCAGGAGAAACCAAGAATAACGAGGAGGTTATCGTTGCCGAGATATTCCCTGACTACGACGCTTTGAAGCTTCACAATATTGAGGACGCTCAGGCTCATTTCAACGAGGGAATTAAGGAAATCAACAAGAAAAATCCTCCCTACAAGAAGGTTGACAAGGTTAAGATTCGTACCGAGGAATTCCCGAAGAACACTTCAAGGAAAATCACGAGATTCAAAATCGACAAAACGGTTGATTAATAAAAAATCGGGGACTACCAATGCGTAGTCCCTATTAAACGGTGAGACAATGGAAAAGATGTACGTATGCAAGGGAATCCCCTTGTACACCTATGAAAACAAAAATCTTCACAGCTTTCACATATCGCTTTTCTTCAAGGCGGGCAGCATTTACGAAAACGAGGGCGAGTGCGGAATAACTCACTTTTTTGAACACGCGGCAATAAGAAACGTGGCAAAAATAATGAATGACAGACTCTACCCCGAGCTTGACCGCAGGGGCGTTGAGTTCAACGCCTCAACCTATTCGGAAATGGTGCAGTTTTACACGGGCGGAGCGCCGTCCAATTTCAAATTTTGCAGCTCCCTGATTATCAAAATTCTCTCTCCCATTATACTCGGCAAGGACGGAGTTGACGCCGAGCGCAAGCGCATCAAGGCAGAGCTCCGAGAGAGCGAGGATAAGAACAGTCTCTCCTCTCTTGCAGCGGAGAGCGTACACGAAGGGACTTCGCTTTCAAGGTCGATTCTGGGCACGGTCGGCAGTGTAAACAAAATAGGCGGAAAGCGACTTGAAGAATACAGGCAAAAAATCACAACCGAAGGAAATTTCTTCTTTTACGTTACGGGAAATTTTGACAAAAGAGACCTTGAATTTTTAATTTCGGAAATTGAGAAATACGAAATAAAAAAAGGCGAAAAGCGGGATAACCTTGCACCCGTGTCGCAAAATTTCTTTAAAAGAGGCGGCAGCGTCAGACTTAAAAACTGCGACAGCGTCTCCGTGCGCTTCACCTTCGATTTGGATATGAGCCTCTGCTCTATGCCTCTCGGCGACCTGATTTACGACATTCTTTTCAACGGTTATTCTTCCCCGTTTTTCATTAAAATGAGCGAGGAGGCAGGACTGTTTTACGACATCACCTCATCAAGCGAAAGATACAAAAACATCGGCAATATAGCCGTCTCCTACGAGGTGTCGGAGAAGAATCTTTACAGCTCGATTAAAATGGCTGTTGATATTTTAAACAAGTTCAAAAGCGAGCTGCTTTCGGAGGAGGATTTGATGAAGTCCACCTACGTAAAAAACGCAGAAATTTTACTTGACGACCCGCGCGAGCTTGCGTTCACCTTCGCCTATGACAATCACATAATGGAGCTTGGCTACAAGGACGTGTGCGACAGAGCCGAAAAATATCAAAAAATCACCCCGGAGGAAATTCGGGCGGCGGCGGGAAAAATTTTCACACACGACAATCTCACCCTCATAGTCAAAGGTAAAAAAAGAAAAATCAATTTGCAAAAAATCAAAGAGCTGATAAGCCTTTTAGAGCGTTGAAAACGCGTGTATCAACAAAAAAACTCCTCTGAAACGAGGAGTTTTTTTGTTTGTTCGCTTATACACTATCCGCCGATTTTGAAGCTCTCGGCTATATATTTTATGTCTTCCTTGTAGGTTTCCTTGTATTTGACGTCGCAGTAGATACGGACTATGCAGATTCCGCTCTCCTTGCGGTAGAACATATAGTAGTCGTAGTTGACCGTTGAGCTTTCAATCAGCTCGCCCTCTTCACCGTAGTATACGTCGGGCTCGGTTTGGGTTCGCTCGTAGATGACCTTTTCTTCCTCTTCTATATAGGTATACTTACCGTCAAGATTGTTCCAAAGCATATAGAGGTCAACATAGTCGCAGACTGTGGTGTGGGGAGATAGGTTCATTTCCTCCTCAAAATAGGCGTTGGACAGAGCCTTGAAGGATATCTTTAATTTGCCGTTGCTGTAAAGCACGTCGGCGTTCGGGACGGTGAGGCTCTCCATATCCGAAAGATACTTAAATTCAAGATTTCTTTCCTTATAAGTCCTGTATTTTTCGTCTCCGCAGGCAAAAAAAGACAAGACGCTGACTAAAACCAAAATTGCGCACAGTATTTTTTTCATATTAATCCTCTTATATTTTAATCGTTGCTCCGTCCATAATTTTCACAAATTCGCTTATTCTCGTCTCGCCCTCCTCATATGGACAGGAGAAAAGTACGGAAAAATAGGCGTTCGGCGTCGTGTAAAAGCCGTTGGCGTAAAAATAATCGCCTATTCCGTAGGTGTAGTACGGGGTGACGCCGTCCTTGCAAATTTCCGCCTCGCGCTCGGTGCGTTTCTGCCAGAAGGAAGCCAGCTCGGTCTGATTCATCGTTGTGGGAATTCCCTCCTTGACGCAGGCGGCAAAGGATATTCTTATTATTCCGACGACGGTGTTACCGTCCGTATAGGTCTTGTCAAAATTTGCATCCTCGATTTCCTCAAAGGTCTCATCCAGGGGTAAGGACAACTCGGCATGGGAAAATCTGTCCGTCTTTTTGCAGGAAAAAAGAGAAAGCACCAAAGAAAAAATCAGAAGTGTAAAAACGATTCTTTTCATTCAAAGAACTCCAAAATATCCTTTACGTTATCTATGATTTTATCTGCTCCGTATTCGTTAAGCTCGGCGTAATCTCTGAATCCCCAAAGGACGCCTACGTTAAGCCCCGCCTTTATAGCCTTGCCGAATTGCATATCGGTTTTCGTGTCGCCAAGATACACAATTTCCTCGGGTTTAAGTCCGAGCTTTTCAATAGTGTACTCGCCCATAGCGGCGTGGGGCTTCAACGGAAAGTTTTCTCCGCTTCCCATAGCCATATCGAATATGCCCGGGAAGAACCTTTCTACCACCGGAGCGACGGCACTGTGTTGCTTATTTGAGATTACCGCAAGCTTCACGCCTTTGTTTTTGAGCGTCATCAAAACCTCGTTCATACCCGGAAAAGCCTTGGTAAGATAGAAGGGCTCGGCGTCGTAAATGCTTTTGTAATGAGCGTAATATTTCTCAAAGGTTTCATCGTTATAAACGCCGTTCACGAGCAGAGCTCTCTTCGTCAGATTAACAGGCCCCTCACCCGCAAGATAGTTAACCGAGCTCTCCTCAACGCAGGGTAAATCAAGGTCTGAAAGAGCCTTATTCACATAATAAGCAATCGTGTGAATTGTGTCAAGTATAGTACCGTCCAGGTCGCATAGCAGTGCTTTATACATCTTTTTCTCCTTTGAAAATTATATTTTTTTGAGCTTGGCGAAGGTCGCCATAAGGCGTTTATCCACACCCGTGTCAAATTTCACCTCATATAGAACGTCTCCGCCCATATCCTTGGCGCTTATTACCGTGCCGTTTCCGAAAAGGCTGTGAAAAACTCTCGTGCCCGGGGTGAATTTTTCAACTCCGAAGCTCTCCGCTCCGCCTTTCGCCTTTGCAAACGGACTCGTGGGGGTTCTGCGCTTGAATTCGTCAAAGACATTGGTTCTCGATGCGTTTTCACTCTTTGGATTATAGTAAATCGACGCACGGGGCGGTACTTGACGGGGCTTTTCCTCTACGAGAAGATTTTCGGGAACCTCGTCTCTTATGAACATTGAGAGCGGGTTATAGGTTGTTCTGCCGTACATGGTTCTGCCTTTGGTATGAGTTATGTAGAGCTTATTTTTCGCTCTCGTTACCGCAACGTAGGCGAGTCTTCTCTCCTCGTTTATTCCCCCCTCCTCGTTCAAGGTCATTTGAGATGGGAAAATTCCGTCCTCCATTCCCGCAAGAAATACAATCGGGAATTCAAGGCCCTTTGCCGAATGTACGGTCATAAAGACTACCGCGTCTGCGTTTTCATCATATTTATCCACGTCGCTGACAAGGGCGATTTCCTCTAAAAATCCCGCAAGGGTAGGCTCGCTCGCCCCCTCCTCGCTACGCTTCTCGTATTCAACGGCGGCGGATATGAATTCATTTACGTTATTTATTCTGCCCTCGCCCTCAAAGCCTTCGGCTTTAAGCATTTCAAGATAGCCCGTATCCTCGAAAACCCTCGTGATAAGCTCAGAGGGCTTTACGTTCATCTCCTTGAAGCCGTTAATCAGCTTGGCAAAGGCGGTGAGCTTGTCGGCGCTTTTTGAAAGCAGGGTGTATTCGCCTGCGCTTTCTATGACTTCAAACATAGATTTTTCGGCGGCTTTGGCAATTTCCTCTACTCCCTCAACTGTCGCAGCGCCTATCTTTCGCTTCGGCTCGTTAATTATTCTTTTGAGACGCAAATCATCGCTTGTGGAATTTATTAGCGCGAGATACGCCATAATATCCTTTACTTCCTTATGGTCGTAGAACCTTGCAGAGCCTAAAATTCTGTATGGGATACCGCTTTTTGCAAAGCCTGTTTCTAATGAACGGGCAAGTTCGTTCGTTCGGTAAAGCACGGCGTAATCGCTGTACTTATGACCTTCGCGGCGGACTCCGTTCGTTACCTTTTCTATTATATACCTGCTCTCTTCGTTTTGGTCGTAGACCTGACGGAGAGTTATTTTTTCGCCCTTGCCTCTTGCAGACCATAGAGATTTCGCGTGGCGGTCGTCGTTATTCTTTATGATACTGTTTGCCACGGCAAGTATGTTTTCGGTAGAACGGTAATTCTGTTCGAGCTTTATAACGGTGGCGTCGGGATAGGTCTTATCAAAATTCAGGATATTCTCAATAGTCGCGCCGCGGAATTTGTAAATCGACTGGTCGTCGTCTCCGACAACCATTATATTCCGATATCCGTCGGAGAGGAGCTTGGTGAGGACGAATTGGGCGTAGTTTGTATCCTGATATTCGTCCACGAGAACATACCTGAATTTGCGTTGGTAGTACTCCGCGATATCCGGATAGCCGCTCAAAAGCTCGACCGTTTTCATAATTATATCGTCAAAGTCCATCGCGTTATATTCGCGCAGCTTCTTCTGATAGAGGTTGAAAACGCGTTTTATATCCCTCGTTCTCGGGTCGTTTGACGGCTCGTAATCCTCCGGGCCTCTCAGCTCGTTTTTGGATTGGCTGATATCGCGTAAGACACGCTTTACAGCCAGGCTCTTCTCGTCGATTTCAAGCTCCTTCATACAAGCCGCGCACAGCCTTTTTGAGTCGTCGGTATCATAGATTGAAAAGCCGTCCTTGTAGCCCAGCCTGTCCGCGTGCTTTCTCAAAATTTTCAGACAGATTGAGTGAAAGGTTCCCGCCCATACCGAGCCTGCAAGCTCGTCATCGCCAAAGGCGGAGAGCAGCCTCTCCTTGATTTCTCCCGCCGCCTTGTTCGTGAAGGTGAATGCCAACACCTGCCACGGCGGAGCCGGCTCATATATAAATTGAGGTAGAATTTCTTCAATATCCTCGTGAGAAAAGCTCAAAGCCTTCTCGAGCATTTCTACGGAAAAATCCGAAACGCCCTCGGGAATATACTCCGAAAAATACGCGTTGCCGTATTTGATTATATATGAAATTCTGTTTACCAGCACGGTAGTTTTGCCGCTGCCTGCGCCCGCAAGAACCAAAAGCGGACCGTTGACGGTAAAGACTGCCCTGAGCTGTTCGCTATTAAGTTTTTTGCCAAAAACCTTGTCAAATAAGGCTTTTTTGGCAGCCAGGTATCTGCCTTCAAGTTGATTCATCTATGCTTTTCTCCAATCGGGGAACCGTTCCCAATTTTGCTAATTCGTAAAAAATACTAACAAAAAATTCAAAAGTCGTTTTTTATTCATTGTAAAATGCCATATTAATTTAATTTTCCCGTTCACAAAAAACATACTATTCCGTTATTTTCGAGATTTTTTTCAAATTTGTAAAGGCAGTTTTCAACATTGAAAAGTGTTGAAAATGTGGAAAACTTTTTGTCGAAAAAGGCTGAAAAACCTGTAAATCCGGTGTTTCAAATATAGTTTTCAACATTAGCTTGTTATTTCGAATGTTCAAAACTTGAAATCTAGCGTTTGTTCATTTTTCCGTTTTTTGAGCGGAAATTATACTTTTTTCGGATATTGGGGACAAATTTGAATTTAGCAAATTCTGCCTTGACTTTTGCCACTTTCTATTTCGTAAAAAATACTATATTTTTCGGCGGTATTTCTGTGAAACTGTTCCGACGGGTTATTTTCTGCCCCTGTTTTTTGCTGTTTTTGACGGGTTAAACTTGTTTTTTGAAGCGGAAAACGGTTTTTTCCCGTTTTTCTGCGTCGGTTTCGTCTTTTTTGCGGACGCAGGCTTATTTTTCGCTATCACATGCACCTTTCCGTCCCTGGTCTTTGGTATATGCCGATTGTTCTCCTTTTCACGAAAGGCGGGGCGTATCAGACACTCCTCGCCGTAGCCGATTAAGTCCTCGCGGCCCGCAAAACGAAGCGCCTCTCTCACGAGATTTGCGTTTTCCGGCTTCTTGAATTGAAGCAGCGCCCTCTGCATCTGCTTTTCGTGATAGTCCGTGGTAACTTTTACCTTTTTCATAGTTATAGGGTGCATACCCGTGTAGTACATTACCGTTGAAATAGTTCCGGGGGTTGGGTAAAAATCCTGCACCTGCTCGGGCGAATATCCCCATTTTTTCAGCCAAAGAGCCATCTCCACGGCGTCGTTTATCGTAGAGCCGGGGTGGCTTGACATAAGATACGGCACTATATACTGTTCAAGTCCCGCCTCCTTGCAGAGAGCGAAATACTTTTTCTTGAACCGTTCGAACACCTCTACTCCGGGCTTTCCCATCATCATAAGCGCATTTTGCGAACAATGCTCGGGGGCAACCTTTAACTGCCCGGAGACGTGATTTTTCACCAGCTGTCTGAAAAAGGCGTCGTCCTTATCATATAATAGGTAATCGAAGCGAAGTCCGCTTCTTACAAACACCTTTTTTACACCCTTGATTTTACCTACTTCTTCAAGCAGGCGGGCGTATTCGCTGTGGTCTATCTCCAAATTTTTACACGGGGTGGGCGAAAGGCACTTTTTGTTTGGGCAAACGCCGTGTTCAAGCTGTCCCTTGCAGGACGGGTAGCGGAAGTTTGCCGTAGGGCCGCCCACGTCGTTTATGTAGCCCTTGAAGTCGGGGAGCTTGACTATTTTTTCGGCCTCAGCGATTACGCTCTCCTCGCTGCGCGAACGAACCGAGCGTCCTTGGTGAAAGGCTATGGCGCAGAAGTTACAAGCTCCGAAACAGCCGCGGTTATGAGTGATTGAAAATTTGACCTCCGCGATTGCCGGCACTCCCCCCTCTTTTTCGTAATCGGGGTGGTAATCCCGCGCGTAAGGCAGGGCGTAGACTCGGTCGAGCTCCTCTCTTTCAAGAGGCGGCATAGGCGGATTTTGGACGAGCATTTTGTCGTCGTAGTATTCCACGAGCGCAACGCCGTTTACGCTGTCGGCATTCTTATACTGAACGCCGAAAGCCTTCGCATAAGCGGTTTTATTTTCCTTTAAGGTGTTATAGTCTCCCACTTCTTTGAAATCAAAGTGGATTTTTTCGTCTTTTTTAGCAAGATAAACCGTGCCTCTTACATCCCGAATTTTCCGTACCGGAACGCCCTTATCCAAGAGCTTTGCGATTTTAACAAGGGTGTTCTCACCCATTCCGTAGGAGAGAATGTCCGCTCGGCTGTCCACGAGAATACTGCGTCTGACTCTGTCGTCCCAATAATCGTAGTGGGCAAAACGGCGTAGCGAGGCTTCAAGTCCGCCTATGATAATCGGCACGTCTCCGTATGCCTCGCGTATGCGGTTGCAGTAGACGATAAGTGCTCTGTCAGGGCGTTTGCCCGACTTACCGCCCGGGGTGTAATAGTCATAATTGCGCTTCTTTTTTGATACTGTATAGTGAGCAACCATAGAGTCAATATTGCCGCTGCTCACCAAAAATGCAAGCCTTGGTTTACCAAATCGCCTGAAATCATCACAATTTTTATAGTTTGGCTGCGACAAAATCGCAACGCGGAAGCCGGCCGCTTCAAGCACTCTTGAAATTATGGAAACGCCAAAGCTGGGGTGGTCCACGTAGGCGTCTCCGCTCACATAAACGAAGTCCACCTCGCTCCAATTTCTCGCCCGGACGTCCGCTTTATTGACCGGTAAAAACGCGCTTCTGTCTATCATATCAGTCAAGAGTGAAATCGGCAAGAGAGACGTCTCTTTGCTCACCGCTTTCCATATTTCTCAGCTGGGCGACTCCGCCCTCAACCTCACTCTCACCTATGATGAGAGTGTATTTCGCGCCGATTTTATTGGCGTATTTCATCTGCGCTTTCAGGCTTCTGCCCATTGTATCGCACTCAATATATTTACCTTCTCTGCGAAGTCTCTCGGTAATAGCTAAGGCAGTAATTGACGCCGCCTCGCCGAGAGAGGCGATATACAGAAGCGGCTTTTTCTCCTCAACCGTATCGAGCCCCAATTCGCGCATAGCGAGGATGAGTCTCGTAATGCCCATACCGAAGCCGAGTCCCGAAAGCTTAGGGCCTCCGAGCGATTCCACGAGACCGTCGTAACGGCCGCCGCCACAGACGGTGCTTTGAGCACCTATTCCCTCTGCTATAAATTCAAACACTACTCCCGTGTAATAGTCAAGTCCTCTTACTATGGCAGGGTCTACAACATAGTCTATGCCCATTGAGGTAAGGGCTTTTTTGAGCATTTCAAATTTATTCCGACAGCTCTCACACAGGTGCTCGGTCGTCTTTGGCGCGTTGATTGCCAAGGCGTGACACTCGGGGTTTTTGCAGTCGAGAAGTCTGAGCGGATTTTTGCCGAGCCTGTCCTTACAGGTCTCGCAAATCTCACTCTCGCGGGCTTTGTAGTAGTCAACGAGCGCGCCTCTGTAATTCGGTCTGCATTCCTTACAGCCGATAGAATTTATGTGGAGCTTTACATTTTTGAGTCCGAGTCTTTGAAGCACGGAATTGGCAAGCGCGATAGCCGTCGCGTCTGCGGCCGGATTTTCCGAGCCGAACATCTCCGTGCCGAATTGGAAGAACTCGCGGCTTCTGCCCGCCTGCGGCTTTTCGTGGCGGAAGCAGGAGATGATGTAATAATATTTAAGAGGCATCGGGTCGGAGCATTTTCCGTTTTCTATAATCGCTCTCGCAACCGAGGCCGTTCCTTCCGGACGGAGCGATATTGAGCGTCCCTCGTCTCTGTCTGCAAAGGTGTACATTTCCTTCTGCACCACGTCGGTCGTATCGCCTACGCCCCTAACGAAAAGCTCGGTGTTTTCAAACGTAGGCGTGCGGATTTCTCCGTAGCCGTATTTCTCGGCCTCCTCCCTCATAATTCCCTCAATGTATCTGAAAAGCGGGGTTTGATTTGGGAGTATGTCCATTGTTCCTTTAATTTTCTGTATCATTTTTACTGTCCTCCGTATTGTGAGAAATAGTCATTAGTTCCCGAAGTCTGTCAAAATCCTTGATGTAGTAGAGCATACCTATTACCGCCTCAAAAGCGGTGGCAGCCCGATAGTCCTTTATCTTCGCCTTTTTCGGCGGGTTCAGGTGGGTGGAATTATACGCCCTTTTGGCGCACTGCTCCTCGTCGTCAAGGAGGTGAGGCTTTATGATTTCGTACATTTTTGCCTGTCTTGGCGCGGTGACGTATTCAAGCGAGGCGGCGTTCAGCTCCTTTGCTCTGCAAAGTCCTTTTTCAACCAGCATATTCCTCACGTACAGCGAATGATATGCGTCGCCGAGATAGGACAATGCCTGCGCCGACGGCAGTTCAGTACCTTTAATATTGTCGTGCATAAATACCTCCCCATTTTATATCTTTTTCATTTTATCACAAAAACAATCTAAAATCAAGGCTTTTACATTTAAAATATTTTTTAAAAATACTTGAAAAAATTTGTTTTAGATGTTATACTATATTGGTAGAACTATATCAGTACGCAAAGGATATTGGCTTTTTATGAGCGACTTCAACTATATAAAGCGAAATCTCGATGAGCTTTTAGGCGAGATTTCCGGCAGGGCGAGGCTGGTGTGCGTCACAAAAAGCGCAAGTGACGAGGAGCTTTTGGCTCTGGCTGAGCTCGGAGTAAAGGATATTGCGGAAAACCGTCCCCAAGAGTTAAAACGGCGGTATGAGCTCCTCAAAAACTCCGGATTTGAAGTGAATATGCACCAAATCGGCACTCTGCAAAGAAACAAGGTCAAGTATATTGCGCCCTTTTGCGCAACCGTTCAATCCCTTGACTCGAAAAAGCTGGCCGATGAGATTTCAAGACAGGCTGTTCTCGCAAATCGCGAAATTCCGGTTATGATTGAGGTAAACAGCGGTGAGGAAGAACAGAAAAGCGGTTGTATGCCAAGCGAGGCAAAGGAGCTTTTGGACTATATTCTGACTCTGCCGAATATCTCTCCCGTGGGACTGATGACAATGGGCCCCGTTGTAGAAAATCAGGAACAGCTGAGGCCTTATTTCAAAAGCACGAAGGCTCTTTTTGACAGCTTGAAGCCCTATTTTAAGGGCGAGCCCATTCTCTCAATGGGTATGAGCGACAGTTATCTCGCGGCTATTGAAGAAGGGGCAAATCTCGTCCGCGTGGGCAGAAAAATTTTTAGAAAATAATTTTAGAATGGAGATATAGAAATGTTAAAGAAATTGATTGATAAACTTTCACGCAACACGAAGGACGAGGATTCGGTAGAGTTCAAGCCCTACGAGGAAGAAAAGGAGGAAATCGCAACTCTCCCCGAATACAAACGCGAGGAGCCTGTTATGCCTGCTCCCGTTGACGAGAGCAATATCGAATTAAAGGTCGTACGCCCCGAATCAATGGAGGAGATTTTTGCTATCGCGGATTACCTCATCGACGGAATCACCGTAGTGCTTAACCTTGAAATTCTGGACAAGGACACAATCAGAAGAATGCTTGACTTTTTAAACGGCGTTACTTACACAATGGGCGGCGAGGTTAAAAACGTTTCCAAGGGAACGTTTATCGCGACTCCCAGAAGCGGAATTAAAACCGACATAATGTAATTTTTTACAAATTTTAATGCCGCGGATTTTCTTTCCGCGGCTATTATTTAAGTTAGGATTTATCTCGTGGAAATATTACTGATAATACTTTGTAGAATAATCGGCATAATGCTTGACGTGGTTTCTTTTTTTATGATGCTTAGAGCGATTTTGCCTATTTTCGGCGTAGCGGAGGACTCAAAATTTCTGCTTTTCCTCTTCGCCGCCACGGAGCCCTTCATCATTCCCGTGCGATTTGTGATGTATAAGCTTAACATTTTGCAGGATTCTATGATTGATTGGTCCTTTACAATCACCTATTTCGTTCTCATTCTCGTGAGAATGTTTTTACCCATAGTATAAGGAATTTTAAAATGAAAATTGTAAACAAAAAGAGTTACATCGAATATATCGTATATTCGGCAATTATTCTCGGCGGAATTTTCCTCGACCAGCTTACCAAGTGGCTGGCTGTGAAATTCCTCTTGCCCTTGGGAAGAAGCGTGCCTCTGATTGAGGGGGTTTTGCAGCTGACTTACGTGGAAAACACGGGGGCGGCATTCGGTATGCTGAAAGAGCACCGCTGGGTTTTCATCGTCATCAGCACTATTGCCATTATCGGCATTACCGCTTATCTGTATTTAGGTCACGCGCCGACGAAATTTACCGCTGTATCTCTCGCCATCATAATCTCGGGCGGAATAGGAAATATGATTGACCGTATCGCCCTTGGATACGTTGTTGACTTTATAGATTTTTGTCTTATAAATTTTGCGGTATTCAACGGAGCGGACTCCTTTGTATGCGTAGGAGCAGGTCTTTTGCTTCTGGCAATTATACTGACGCCTGACGAAAAATTCAAAAAAGGCGGGAAAAAAGAGGACAAGGAATGATTTACTCTCCCTGCCCCGATGATAAGGGAAAACGGCTTGACGTTTTAGTATCCGAAATATTGGAAATCTCGCGTTCGATGGCGGTGAAGCTCATTGAGGACGCTTGCGTTTCGGTCTCCGGAAGGACGGAGAGCAAAAAATACGCCGTCAGGGGTGATGAAAAAATCGAAATCAATACCCCTGAAATTAAGGAATGTGAAGCAATTCCCGAGAATATACCCTTAGACATAGTCTACGAGGACGATGACGTCATCGTCGTTAACAAGCCCTCGGGAATGGTAGTACACCCTGCCCCCGGAAACTACACGGGAACTCTGGTTAACGCCCTGCTCTATCATTGTAAGGACAGTTTAAGCGGAATAGGCGGGGTTATGCGTCCGGGTATCGTCCACAGAATTGATAAGGATACCAGCGGACTTTTGGTTGTGGCAAAGAACGACGAGGCTCATATTGCGCTCTGTGAGCAGATGAGCTGTCACGAAGTCGTAAGAGAATATCACGCCCTTGCGAGAGGCGGATTCAAGACCGACAGCGGAACTGTGAACGCGCCGATAGGCAGACACCCGATAGACCGAAAGAGAATGGCGGTTCTGCCAAGCGGAGCGCCGGGAGCAAAGGAAGCGATAACTCACTACGAGGTAATAGAGAGATTTGAGCAAATCAGCTATTTGAAGCTCCGCTTGGAGACGGGAAGAACTCACCAGATAAGA
>JAZUPQ010000006.1:0-8031 GCA_045605265.1 Eubacteriales bacterium
TTTGGTCTGAGTGACAAGACTTGAACTTGCGGCCTCTACCACCCCAAGGTAGCGCGCTACCAACTGCGCCACACCCAGATTTTATGGTGTGAAGTGTTTTGGAACGACACTTCAAGAAAAAACCTAGTACATTATAGCACCAAATGCGAAAAAAGTCAAGAGTTTTTTTGGAATTTTAGTTTTTTTGGAAATTTAGAATTCTTACGAGCTATTCTGCATTCATTATAACAAATAAAAGGCTGTCTCAAATGCAATCTTGAAAAGAGCATTTGAGACAGTATTTGTTCTGTGTTCGCGCAGAATGAGGTTAAAATTGCTTATTTTGCCTTTACGATGTCTACGAGGTTGTCGTACTCGTCAAGGCTTGTTTCGCCTCGCAGAACGCGTTCCTTGGTGTGTGAGAGCACCGTCGTCATGTCGCGCTCGACGATACCGCTGACTTTCTCGCTGGTGAAGTCGTCGGACATAATGATTTCCTTGATTTCATCGTTGAGAACCATAATTTCAAAAACGCCGATTCTGCCGAGATAACCTGTGCCGTTGCAGTAGGGGCAACCCACCGCGTCGTAAATTTTCTTTCTCTTTTCGAGGCCGAGGAGCTCCGCCTCCGCCTTTGAAGTGTAACGCATTTTTTTGCATTTGGGGCAGAGCTTACGCACAAGCCTCTGTGAAATAGCGCCGAGCAGCGCGTCGGCAACCAGATACTTTGGAATACCCATATTAACCAAACGGGTGATAACGCCTGCGGCGTCGTTGGTGTGTATGGACGAGAACACTAAGTGTCCCGTAATCGCGGCTCTGGTGGCAATCTGAGCAGTTTCCTCGTCACGAATTTCACCTACCATTATGATGTTGGGGTCTTGACGCAAAAAACTACGCAAAGCGGCAGAGAAGGTTAGATTCGCCTTAGCATTTACTTGAACTTGGTTTATTCCTTCAATCTCGTTTTCCACGGGGTCCTCAACCGTCATAATATTGGTGTCCTCTTTGTTCAGGTAACGCAGGAAGGTGTAAAGCGTCGTACTTTTACCGCTACCGGTAGGGCCCGTCAAAAGTACGATACCGTGAGGGCGTGTGATGATACTCATAATCAGCTCCTTCTGCTTTGCAGAAAAGCCGAGCGCGGAAATATCGGTTGAGTGGAAGGTGCGGTTGTAAATACGAATAACTATTTTCTCACCGTGAATTGTTGGAATGGTCGAAACACGGAAGTCGTAAGCCGCGCCGTTTATTTTCAGGTTGATCTTACCGTCCTGAGGAACGCGGCGCTCTGCGATATTGAGCTCCGCCATAATCTTGTAACGCGCGAGCAGGGCGGGGAACATGTGTATTGCGAGCTCCTCGATTTTGTTCAGCTTACCGTCGATTCTGAAGCGTAGGAAAACCTTGTCCTGAAAGGGCTCAATATGAATATCGCTGGCGCCTCTGTTTATTGCGTCCTTCAAAATCGAGTCGCAGAGCTTGATAATCGGGGCGTCAATCATAGCGTCGGAATTCGCCTCGGTGATGTCGCTGTCGGCGTTAGAGTAGTCGGTCAGCACGATATCCTGCTGGATTTTGTTGTTCGTGAAGTCCAAAATCTTGTCCATTTGGGATTTAGGACTCAATATGAAATTGATTTTCTTGCCTCCAAAGGTTAAAAACTGTCGGAACTCATCCAATCTGAACGGGTTGGAGCCCAAAACCGTGAGAACGTCATTCTCTAACGAGAATGGAATACCTTGAAATTCGAACAGCAAATCACGGGGGTATCTCTTAACGAAAGAGAGATTAATTTCAGAAAGCTGGCAAAATCTGTACTCAAATCCTAGATAATCTGCCAAAAGCTTGTATGCTTTTTCCTCGTTCAAAATATTGTGCTTTACGAGTTCAATGTGAAGCGGAGAGCCTACCTCAGCGGCCTTTTCGAGCCAGGTTGCAGAGGTTGTCTCATCGATAGCATTTACCTTAACCAAATAGTCGGCAAATAACTTGTTGAAAATCATAATTTACTCCTTAAAGAGAAATTTTAGATAGTGTCCATAAGTGACATCATAGGCAAAAGTACCGCCAGAATAACCGCAGCGACGATTACGCCCAAAATAATAATCATAACGGGTTCAAGCGCGGCAATAGCCTTTGCTATGCTGGACTCAACACACTCGTCGAAGTAGGAGCTTGTGGACTGCAAAACCTCTTCAATATTACCGCTTTCTTCACCGTCGTGGATCATTTCGGTCAGCATATCGGGGAAGAGTCCCGTCATTTCGATAGACGGAGCAATTCTCTTACCGCGCTTAACCTCTTCAATCGCGCCCTCGAACTTTTTGGTGAAAAGAGGGCTGTCCAGCATTTTTTTCAAATTTTCAAGGCAGTCGATCATCGTCATACCGCTTCGAAGAAGAATAATGAACGCCTTTGAAAATCTGGAAGTAATCAAGCTTTGTTGGACTTTTCCGATAATAGGCAGCCTAAAAAGTAAAACATCCTTTACATATTGGCCTGTTTTTGTCTTGAAAAATAGAAAAACAGCGAGAATAACCAATGCAATAGACGGCAAAATTATATGAACATTGTCCACCATAAAATTTGACATATCCATCATAATCTGTGTTATTTTAGGCACTTCACCGCCCATTTCGTCGATAGTAGACTTGAACTGTGGGAGAATATAGAGCGTCACGAAAATGAGAACGATAAAAACCATCGCCAGAAGCATCATAGGGTACATCATAGATGAGGAGGCTTTTTTCTTAATTTTTCTGTCATTTTCGTAGTAGTCAGCCATATTTGAAAGAACTTGGTCAAGAGAGCCGCTGACCTCGCCGATAGCAACCATGCTTACAAAGAATTTCGGGAATGCCTTTGGGTGCTTTGCGAAGGCATCAGAAAGCTTGACGCCCGACTCAATATCGAAATAAACCGTTTGCAGAATATTCTGAAAGGCAGTACCGTATTTTTGCATACGGAGAGTGTTAATACACTCGCTGATAGGAATACCCGCCTTTGCCATAACCGCGAACTGACGCAGAAAGTTAATAACCTCGTTGGGCTTAACCTTGCTGCTGACTGCAAAAAATTCATTTTTCTTTTTTTCTTGAATAACGGTAGCCTTTAAAAGCATTAGATTTTCGCTTTTAAGGTTGGCTCTGAGGGTGATTTCATCTCCTGCCTCACGCGTAACTTGGCATTTTTTACCTGTTGAGTCGAGGGCAGTACATTTGTAAAATGGCATTAAATCAACACCTCCCAATAAAAGTCCATAACCCAATCGCCAAAAATTGCCAAGGCGGCAATACCGAGGAGAAGGTATGGAGCGAATGCAATCTCACCGTCCGGATTTTTTGGTTGCATTTTGTGTTTTTTGTTATGATTTTTGGGATTTTCCTGCGCTTGTTGCAGACGTTTAAGCTTGACAAGCTCAATTACGCTGCCGAGCAGAGTTGACACTAAAATGGCCAAAAGCAGCTGCATAGCGCCGAGCATAAGTCCGCCAATCATAACGATATAAATATCACCGCTGCCGAGTGCCTCGCGCTTCATAAGGAATTTGGCTACGATAGCGATAATTCCGAAGAAACCTAGCCCGAGCGCCGCGCCGCCAAGATGACTCCAAATGCTGCTGTCCTTCAAATAGAAAACGCGATAAGCAGCAATAGCCGCCGAAATAACGGCGAAAATAATCAAAGTAATGTTGTAAACGTCGTGGGTTTCGTGGTCTATTCCCGCCATAATAACGAAAAGAAAAACGAGAACGCATAGGGAAATGCAAATAGGCAGGGTTCTTGGGCTGTTGCCGTAAATTATGTAAGCGAATAAGAAGCCGATACCGCCGAAAAGCTCGCAAAGCATAGAAAAGATACCTATTTTCGACTTACAGTAACGGCATCTTCCGCCGAGGAAAAGCCAAGAAAGTATAGGAATATTGTCGATAGCTCTTATGGGCTTTTTGCAAGTGGGACAGTAGGAGTCCGGTTTTATGATAGAAATACCCTTTGGCGTTCTGTATGCCACGACACCGCCAAAGCTGGCGAAGCACGCCCCCAAAACGAAAACGAAGAAGGCTATAATATATCTGATTTCATCCGGCATTTAATTTGATTCCTCCTTCTCGATTTCTGCCACGATTTTCGGGATTTCTTCTCTCAGATTTTCAAGGGAGGTCTTTGATTGACTTATGGATTTGAAAATAGCGGAGAAAGTGGCCGTGATTGCCGCGGTCATAACAAAAGTCATAATAAGAACGATAGCTAGAATATAGCCCTTTTTTACGGATTTTTTTCGTTTTTTCATTGTGTCGCGCCTCCGTAATCAAGTTCGTTTATGATTTTTCTGTCTGTCGCGATGTGAGTAACGGTAATGACAGGCTTAGGATCAAGCGTATAGGAGAGGGTGTAAGTTGCCTCCTCCTCGCTGGACACCTGTGAAAACGAGTTACTGTAATAAATAATTCCGTCGTCCTTGGTGAAAAGCTCGTATTCATTATCCCAGCTTTCCTTATATTTTCCGACGTAAAAAGCGATATCTCGGCAAATAGTCTCAAAGCGGGTGAATTCCTCCTGCTTCCGTGTGCCTTGCCTCATGACGAGAAGGGAAGAGAATAAGCCGACGAAAACGATGCTAAAAATAGTTATAGAAACTAAAACTTCCAGCAAAGTAGAACCTTTTTTGCGTGAATTCATAACTCTTCCTTTCTAAAAAATCAAAAATAATTATTCCTGTGATTGAACGACGCCGACTATGAAAGAGTAGTCGTCCATTTCTTCAAGATTCAGAGTGCAAATAATGAAATCCTTATCGTCAACCGCGAATCCTATGCTTTCGAGCTTGCCGTAAGAAAGTTTGCTTTCCCCCTTTTTGAAAAGCAGGTCTCCGTCCCTTGCGGAGAATTCCTCCTGAAAGGAAGCGAGCGACTTGTCAGGCATAGCGTCAGAGCGGGAAACAACACAATCCTGCATATTGTTAATCATAGCCATATCATAGCTTGACTGCATAAGCTTCACGTTAGTCTTTGTGACAAAGGTGACAGTGCTGAAAACCATAAAAAGAGCAATAGAAGCGCAAGCCATAGCAACTAACAGCTCAACTAAGGTAAAAGCCCTTGATTTTTTCTTCATATTTGCCCCCTTTTTATAAAATAATATAAATATCTAATTATATTATACTTTCTTTTTTAAAAGATTTCAATACCTTTTTCAAAAAACATTACGGCGAGAATATAACAATTAAAGCAAAAGGGACACTACTCGTGTCCCTTTTGCTTAGGTATTCCCAAATCAAAATCCAATATGTCATCGGAATCTGTTTTGTAAAAGGCAATTTTTTTGCAGCTGAGCTCAAATTCGTGCTTGGTGAGCACGAGCAGAAAATTGTTGACGATGTCCTTTTCGTCGCTGTACTCAAAATCGAAAGCGTCAATAAGCGACTTGTTGTCCATAAGGAGCATAGTGCAAACCTTGTTTCTGATATAGAAGTAGGCGTTGGGCTCTTTGTGCGGAGTCAATCTGGATTTAAGGAAAAGCGCAAAAGGCTTGACCTCTGTAAGTCTTGCACCAAGGAGCTTTGCCAACTTTTTGAAGTAGAAAATCGTGCTTTTCGGTATGTAGTAGGTGTTGAAAACATAGCCGAGCTTGTGCCGGTAGGAGAAGCTGACGTTGTCGTAAGCGGAGTCGGACTTTGTTTTCATTTCCTTTTGGTAAAGCAACTTTGCCTGAATGAAATTCATATTTGGCAGAGTATATACTGTTTTATATATTTCTTCGCAAATCAATACGAGAGTGATTGATGCGTTTTTTTCAAGTTTAAGGCCTTCTCTGATTCTTTGAGACAGAGAGGCGATGTTTTCGATTACGCCGTCTTTAAGCTCGTAATCTTCGAGTGAAATTGTGAGTTCTCTTGATGGTTGTTTGGCATTACCCAGCAAGGTGGCTTTGAGGTAGCCCGTACCGTAATTGCAATATTCAAATAGACATTTTGAAGCCATAATTTTTCCACCGTCTGTTTAAATTTCAACAAAAAATGTAAAGTTAAATTAACTTATTAAAGCGAGGAAACGAAAGAATCGCTCCTCGCTTGATGCTTTAAAATTCTGCGTTAATTGCTATTATTAAGCAACTGTAAATACTACGCTTTCCCAAGTAGCAGAAGCGCCGTTGTTGTAAACGAGCTCTTTGTCAGAGTTGAGTGAGAAATCACCTTGATCTGCAATTTCTTCAAAAGCTTCGTGTGCTTCAAGAGCAGCAGCGAGTTGATCAGCAGTAGCAGCGGTTTGAGCTGCTTCATCGGTGTAAACTGCATATCCGTCAGCAGTTTCTTTGAGGTATACAACAGCGGTATCAGCGCCGATTGCTACAACTTCTTCTGTGCCTGCGAACTCAAGCTCGATTGTTTGTGAAACGTTCTGAATAGCAACGTCTGCGTTTGATTGGTTTGCCTTGTCGATGAATGTTGAGTAACCAACAACAGCAACTGTTGAGAGGATAGCAATAATAGCCATAACTACAACAAGCTCTACAAGGGTAAAGCCTTTTTTCTTGTTATTTTTCATTTATATGTACTCCTAAAAAATATTTATTAGTTTCAAGAGGAACGACCGAAGCCGTTCCTCTTGAATAGTCGTTTGTTTTAATTATTTAACTTTTGCAGCAACTGCGTCAACAATTACTTGAATCTTAGCAACTTCGCTTGCATCAGCATCGGGGTCAACGATAACCTTGTTTTCGTTGATTGTACCGTATGTGTTGTTCTCGAATGTGATCTTGTCATCAAGTGCGTTGAGGTCAGCCTCTGACATCAAAGCAAGACCTTCGTGGAGACAGATAACTGTGTTAGCGCTAACAACTTCGTTGTTCTTGAAGGTAAGTTCAAAGTTTGCATTGAGAGAGTTACCTGCGAGCTGGATTGCGTTAGCCTTTTCGTCTGCAGCAAGCTCGAATACGTTGTTTTCAATAACAACCTTCTCAGCTTCAGATGCAATTATGTTGATACCTCTTGTGCAGTTAAGGAACTTACAATTCTTGATTGTAGCTGCGCTGTTAACTTGGATAGTCCACTTCTGAGCGCCGATGAATGTGCAGTTCTCAAATACAACGCCGGGGTTGGTAACTTTAACAGGGCTTGTTGTATTGCCTTGTGCGTCGATTTCAATTACGCAGTCGGTAAATGTTGTGCCGGCAGGAACTTTGTTAGAACTAGAGAGGGCAACAACCTTGTTTTCATAAGCTGTTGTATTTGCGTTGAAAGTAGTGGATTCCATAGGAACGATTCCTTCTACTTTAACGTTGGAAGCAGATGTAACGATACCGCCGAATGCTGTAACGTTTGCAAGCTGAGCAACGTTTGCTTTAAGAACGTAACCGTTAAGGTCGAATTCATAGTTATCAGCAAAGATTGCAGCGAGAGCTGTTGTGTTGCTGATAGGAGTAACTGCTACGTACTGTGTAAGACCGTCAACCTTGTTGTTGGGCTCGTTAGCGTAAAGTCCCCAGATGTTGTCGCTAGCCTTTGAAGGATAAACGAGTTCGTCTGCATCGTCGAAGAGAACCATCTGATTCTTTTCAAGGTCGTATGCATAGTGGAAACCTTCGGAATATGTAACGAACTTGTCGCCGTATACGCTGCTAGCTCTGAGAGCCTGCATAGCTTCACCTGCTGTTGCGGGAGCTTCTGCAACGAATTCAGCATCGAGAATTTCGTTCCACATCTCGATCATTTTCTTGTCGTTAGACAAGTTTGCCTTCTTAATGAAAGCAGAGTAACCAACAATGGCTACTGTTGAAAGTATCGCGATGATTGCGATAACTACGATGAGTTCTACGAGAGTAAAACCCTTTTTCTTTGAGTTTTTCATTGTTTTTCTCCTATAAAATTTTTTAAAAAAAGTTTTTTTAAGCTTGTGCACCTAATATGATGAGTGTGATGAGCAGCCCTACTGAAACTACTCCGAGAGCTATCCACGCCCAAAGATGTGGAACCTTTTTCAAAAGTTGTACCTTTGCTTTTTCAGCCAACTCTAAAATCTTTTCTCTTTCCACAAGTCGGATCGTAGCCATG
>JAZUPQ010000007.1:0-2002 GCA_045605265.1 Eubacteriales bacterium
TCTCTTGTCTTCCTAAGACCGCTTGGCCTCCGACTTTAAGCCGGTACCTTTGAAATTTTCGGGAATTGAGAGACGTCTGCCAAAGGCGAGAGTGATAATTTACCTTCTCCTTTTTCTCTACGCAATAATCTGCGTTTTCAAAATTTTGCCCTACTACACTTCTCTTTTTATCGTTATCCCCGCTATTTTAATTATGGACAGACGGGCTATTCTTGATGTGGATTACGGACTGCTTTTAACATTTGTATTTTTCTTCATTTTCGCAGGAAATATGAGCAGAATCGGGGTTGTTCAAAGCCTTCTGTCATCGCTTTTAGCGAAAAGCACGATGCTATTTTCCGCCCTTTCCTGCCAAGTTATAAGCAACGTTCCAAGCGCGATTTTGCTCTCTCAGTTCACTGAAAATTATAAAGAACTGCTAATCGGAGTTAATATCGGCGGCTGCGGCACTTTAATTTCTTCTCTTGCCAGCTTGATAACATTCAGAGAGTTCGTCGCCCACAATCCTAAAAAAACCAAGCGATATATCGCGGTTTTCTCGGCTTTCAATTTTACTTTTTTAATTGTTCTTTTAGTTTTTTGCAGCATAATTATTTAAAAAGAGCGCGGCTCAGGCTTTTAAACCTGAGCCACGCTTTCTTTATTTTGAATTGAAATTTTACGCGAAGGTGTAATAATACTCTACGTTCGCTCCGTCGGATGAAAACGTAATACGCATATTCTTAATGGAATTCTGAGAAAATTCAAGGTGAATTTCAGCGTTTTCAAAAATCAAATCCGTAGAAATGAATTTTGCAAGATTGACAATTTTTGCATCGAAACTTTCATCGCCGAATTCCACATCTTCAAAGCAGTCCTCGTCAAAGACGAATTTGCCCGTCAGCACCTCGTAGGCGGGGAGCTCGGTATTATCAAATTCACCGGTAATTTTTCCGTCCTCATCGATAAATGCGTTGCCGCTATGCTCGGTTATAAAGCTATCGTCCCCATCCAAAGTAAGCGAGGAGAGCTTTTGTATTTTATAAATCACGACCGAGTCGCTGAGTGTGTATGAGTTTTCAAGAGTTATCCCGTCATTTACCGTTTTCACATAAAGGGTCACGATGGAATATTCATTCTCAAAAAGCTCGTTGATTTTCTCATACGCATCTTCTGCGACAGGCATATCAACAGGTTTTTCATTGCAAGAAACGAGAGCGAAAATCATTGTGAAAATCATTAATATATAAACTATTCTTTTCATATTCTCTCCTTTACAGTCCAAAAACCTTGCTTAAAATCGCCCACAAAAGCGAGACAAACTCAAAGAACGACACCAGCTGTGAGATTGCGATTTCGGTAAAATTACTGTGCGTTTCGTTTATATTCTCGGCTCTTAAATTGTACTCTTCAATTATGTCTTCAAGGGCTGAAATTTCCTGTGAAGTCCGTTCTTTTTCCTCATCGTTCAAGAGCTTATATGCCTCTTTTGCAATTTCTATTTGACTGTAAATTTCATCGAGATTTGCTTGAACGTTTATGGAGTTTACCGCATTGACAAAGTTCTTCACATTTACCTTTGCGGGAATTTCAACATAAGTAGTGTGGTCGCAACGGCCGCACTCAAAGTACTCGTTCCAGCCGACTTCTTCGTCGGTAGGCTCTTTGGCATCGTGCTTTACAAGGTCGTGTCCGAGAGGTGCAACAGTGTCGGTTTTAAAATCACCACAAGCCTCGCAGGTTGACTTTTTCTCACCTTTCTCGGTACAGGTCGGGGCTTTTGTTTGTACCCACGCTCCGTAGGAATGTCCGAGAGGTGCAACGGTGTCCGTCACCGCATCTTTACAGGTGGGACAGGTCGTTGTTTTTTCGCCTGCTTCGGTACAGGTCGGGGCTTTCGTTTGCACCCATTCTCCGTATGAATGTCCGAGAGGTGCAACGGTGTCTGTCACCGCATCTTTACAGGTGGGACAGGTCGTTGTTTTTTCGCCTGCTTCGGTACAGGTCGGGGCTTTTGTTTGCA
>JAZUPQ010000008.1:0-8702 GCA_045605265.1 Eubacteriales bacterium
CAGACCTTTGGCAAGTGAGGTTGGCGTAATTCCGAGTGTTCACGGCTCAGGTCTTTTCACAAGAGGACAAACACAGGTTCTCACAATCGCGACTCTCGGCACTCTCTCCGATGCTCAAAAGCTTGAGGGCCTTGACGACGAGACCGAAAAGAGATATATGCACCACTACAATATGCCCGGCTATTCAACGGGCGAGGCTAAGGCTCTCCGCAGTCCCGGCAGACGCGAAATCGGCCACGGCGCTCTTGCAGAGCGTTCGCTCATTCCCGTTCTTCCCAGCGAGGAGGAATTCCCCTACTCCATCCGCCTTGTTTCAGAGGTTGTAAGCTCTAACGGCTCTACCTCACAGGGTTCTGTGTGCGGTTCTACGCTTGCCCTTATGGACGCGGGCGTTCCAATCAAAGCTCCCGTTGCAGGTATTTCCTGCGGTCTTATTACCGCAGAGGACGGCTCTTGGGATACGATGATAGATATTCAAGGTCTTGAAGACTTCTACGGCGATATGGACTTCAAGGTGGCAGGTACTCATAAGGGTATTACTTCTATCCAAATGGACCTCAAAGTTGACGGACTTACCCCCGAAATCATCAAGAAGGCTTTGGAGAGCACTCACCAAGGCAGAGATGAAATCATTGATAAGATTATTCTCAACGCAATTCCCGCTCCCAGAAGCGAGGTTTCAAAATACGCTCCCAAGATGATTACTATGAAAATCAATCCCGATAAAATCAGAGAAGTAATCGGCACGGGCGGTAAGGTAATTCAGAAGATTGTTGCGGATACGGGCGCTAAAATCGACATCACTGACGACGGTAATGTATTTATCGCGGCAGTTGACCGCGCAAGCGCAGATATGGCTAAGGCGATTATCGATGCAATCGTGTTCGAGCCTGTCGTAGGAGAGACCTACGAGGGTACTGTAACCAGAATTATCCCTATCGGCGCGTTCGTAGAATACGCTCCGGGCAAAGAGGGAATGGTACACATCTCCAAGCTCCAAAAGGAAAGAACCGAAAAGGTTGAGGACGTTGTAAACGTTGGCGATACGGTAAGGGTTAAATATCTCGGAACAGACGAAAAGGGCAGACAGAACCTCTCAATGCGTGACGCGAACTAAAATAACATAAACGCAAAAAGGCGCTGTTTCCAATCGGTGAAATAGCGCCTATCTTTAAAATGAACAGGAGATAGATAATATGAACGGTAAAATCAGTCTTTATAAGGAAATGTTTTCACGAGACGAGAAGATTCTTTTCAAGAACGACGAATTTACGGTGAGCGCATTCAAATACGAGACGGGAGTCGAGGCTGTAAAGCTTCAAAACAGCAAGGGATACGTAACCCTTCTTCCGTTTATGGGACAGATGATTTGGGATATGGAATTCCTCGGTCACAATATGGTTATGAAATCCATTCACGAAATCCCCGAGGATTGCAAGACGGTTTACGGCGAGAGCTACGGTTGCTTTTTGATGCACTGCGGACTCACCGCTATGGGCAATCCGACCGCGGAGGATACGCATCTTCCTCACGGTGAGCTTCCTATTGCAAGATACAGAGAGGCTTATATCCTTTTCGGTGAGGACGAGAAGGGCGAGTACGTATCAATCGGCGGTGTATATAACCACAGAAGATGCTATGAGCTTAATTACGCCTTCTCTCCGGAGTGCAGACTCTACGCCTCTGCCTCAACTATTGATATGATAATCAATTTCAAGAATAACAAAGACCTTCCTCTCGAATACTTCTATCTTTGTCATATAAACTACCGTCCCGTTGACGGCTCAAAGCTTTACTACACCGCTAAGCGCGAGGATATCGTGACACACGCGGAGGTACCGGAGGGCTACATCAAGGAGAAGGAGACCAACAGCTATATCGCGAAGCTCCAAAAGGATGCCTCTATTATGGACACGGTGGATAAGGCCTCGCAATCCTACGCCCCCGAAATCGTATTCACCTGCAAATACTACGCGGACAAGGACGGAAACGCGCACACAATGCAGAGTATGCCGGACGGATATTCCTGCTACGTTTGCCATAGGCCCGAGGAGCTTCCCTTGGGAGTAAGATGGATTTCTAGAACGGACGACGAGGACGCTCTCGGAATGGTTCTTCCCGCAACCGCAGAGCACAAGGGCTACATATACTGCAAGAAAATGGGATACGAGAAGTATCTCCAAACGGGCGAAAGCGCTACGTTCCATATCACCACGGGTATTCTCACACCTGCTGAGACGGAATCTATGAAAAAGAAAATTGAGAGTATATAAGACAAAAAAGGACTACCCGAAATGAAGGGTAGTCCAAATTTTTATTTATCTTGCTAAGAACCAAGCGAAAATATAACCTATAACGAGAAACGGTGAAGCCATAAGGAAAATAAGAATACCCGTCGTGATTTTATCAATGATAGCGGCTCTCTTCTTTTTTTTAGCGAGTTCTTCGTCGCTGAGCAATGTATCTTCTGCCATGTTTGTACTCCTTCTACCCATATAGGTGTTTAACTCAAAAATACGATAATTAATTCTACCATAAAAAAACATTTAAGTCAATAGATATTGAAAATATTTTAAATATGGTGTAAAATACTTCACAGAGGTGATAACAATGGGAATTGAAATAGAGAGAAAATATATAATCTCCCTCGACGGTTTAGATAATATATCCTCAATGAAAGAATACACGAAAAGCGAAATAGAGCAGATATATCTTGAAAGCGAGGGAGTAACGCACAGAATAAGAAAGAGAGTTTATCCGGAGAAAACAGTATATACGGAGACGAAAAAAACGCGAATAGATAAAATCAGCGCGCTGGAGGAGGAGAGGGAAATTTCCTCAGAGGAATACGAGGCGCTGAGGGGAAAAATCGCGAGAGGGACGTCGGTTTTAAAGAAAACGCGGCATACGTTTACCGAAAACGGACAGGTTTTTGAAATAGACGTCTACCCGCAGTGGAAAAAAAGCGCGATTATGGAGACCGAGCTTGAAAATAAGGAAATGAAAGCGAAAATTCCGAGCTTTATAAGAATCATAAAAGAAGTAAGCGGAGAAAAGGCGTACTCAAACGCGAGTATGGCTAAAAATTTTCCCGATGAAAGCTGAGCGCAAGGCAGGTCGACCAACTAAGTTTGCTCCACGGGGTAAGTAAAAAATTACGGGAGGTATCATAACGATACCCCTGTTTTTCGTGGAACTCCACGAGATAATAATTTTACATTTACCTATAATAATTGTGGAGTTCCACAAAATAGGTAGGATGCAGTTATGAAATTAAACGATGCTATTGTCAGACGTATAGAGGAAATTTGCAAAGAGCAAGGCAGTAATATATGCGATATTGCCTTGAAAGGCGGGATGTCACCTTCGGCGATTTACGACCTTCTCAAAGGCAGAACGAAATGCTCGAAAGTTGTTACTATAAAGCGCTTTTGCGAAGGAGCGGGAATTACTCTATCACAATTTTTTGACAGAGATTATTTTAATAATCCGGAAGAAGATTAACGCAAACCGAAAAGAGAAAAATCCTGATAAAAAAGGAGAAAACCATAGGTTTTCAACCTTAATTCTAATTCACCGTAGAAAGAACGGAGGTATCGATTGCTCGATACCTCCGTTTGCCTTATACTATTTCATTTTTCTTTCGGTTTACACCCGAATTTACCGGCCCCAGCTATTTATGATATTTTTTGCCCGCTATAATTGTGAATGAGCGATATAAAATTTCGGAGAGCATAACCCTCATAAGCTGATGAGGGAAGGTGAGCTTTGAGATTGAGAGTCGGTGCTTCGCCTCTTTTTTTACCCTTTCGGAAAGACCGTGGGACGAGCCGATTATAAAAGCAATTTTTCCGTTGAAATCCCCCTCGCTTTCAATGAGCTTGGCGAGTGAAACAGAGTCGTATTCCTTGCCTTCAACGCACATCGCAAAGGTTACCGCGCCCTTGGGAATAGCAGAGAGAATTCTGTCCGCCTCGCTTTCCAGAGCGCGAGAAATTTCCGAGCCGTCGTCCTCGTTTTTAATCTCGGTCTCTTTGATATTTACTTCCTCGACTCTCGCGTATTGAGAGAGCCTTTTTTTATATTCCGCGTAGCCGTCTTTAAGATATCCTTCCTTCAATCCGCCCACGGAAATCAAGGTCAAAGAAATCATTTTTTTATCCTCGCAAGCGTTGTAATCCCCTCGTCAAGAGCAGAAAGAAATTCATCAATTTCGCAAAATTCATTATTGTGCGAGAAGCTTATTCTCAAAGATGAGTCTGCCATACTCTCGCTGTGTCCGTAGGCTAAAAGGGCATCGGATTTGTGATTTGAATTTGATGAACAAGCCGAGCCGCTGGACACGAAAATTCCCTTTGAGGAGAGAAAATGCAGCATAGTTTCGCTCTTGATATTTGGAACGGTGATATTTAAAATATGCGGCGCACATCTTTCGGGCAGAGTTGCGTAAATTTGGGATAAGTGGGGGAGCGTGTGAAGTTTTTCAACCAAATAGTCCCTTAAATCCTGCATTTTTTGCAGGTTTTTTTCCAAATTTGCAAATCCGATTTCGGCCGCTTTTGCAAAGGCGCAAATTCCCGGCACGTTTTCCGTGCCGGAACGGAGACCGCCCTCCTGACCGCCGCCGAGAATAAGGGGAGAGAGCCCCTTGCTTTTAATTAACGTCTTATCAACAATCAACGCTCCGACACCCTTAGGCCCTTCGATTTTGTGAGAAGAGAGCGTCAGCATATCCGCGCCGATAGACGCCTTCGTGAAATGAGTTTTCAAATAACTTTGGGTGCAGTCGGCGTGTAAAACCGCTTCGGGCGAGCGCGTCCTCATCATAGAAGAAACGCGCTTCAGGTCATAGAGCGCGCCTGTCTCGTTGTTTACCATCATCATACTGACCAGAATCACGTTCGGGGTAAGCTCCTTTTCAAGCTCCTCAAAATCGATTTGGCCTCCCTTTGTGGATATATAGGCCACTTTGAATCCCATTTCTTCCAGCTTTTGAGCAGGTAAATTCACAGAGGCGTGCTCACCCAGCGTGGTGATGATTTTTCCGTTTTTTCTGTATCTCTCCTTTGAGAGCGCGCGTCCGATAATCGCTAAATTGTTAGCTTCGCTTCCCGATGCGCAAAAAACCAAGCTGTCACCTTCGGCTTTAAGGGTTTGGAGTATGGTTTTTCTTGCGTTTTTTATTTCGGTTTCCGCCTTGAAGCCCAGTCCGTGCAGTGATGAGGGGTTTGCGAAGCACTCGCTCGAAGCCTCGATATAACGCGCAAGAGCTTCCTTTGAAATTTTAGTTGTGGCGCTGTTGTCAAAATAAATCATTTTTATCACTTAAATACGACTTTGTCGCAAACCTTTTCAAATTCCTGAATATGATTTTCGTAATTTTCATCGGTGGCGGTAAAGGTCAACACGTAACCGTAGTAGCCCTTTATAGCCAAAACCTGAAAAATACGGAACTTTTCGCCGTTGTACTCGTAGGTATACTCAAAGGAACGGCCGTCATCGGCGTTTCCGCACTTGAACGGCTGATTGATTTTTCCGTCCGCTTCCACGAGATTTGTGACGATGGCGGAAAGCTCGGTTTTCCGTCTTTCCCAATATTTGTCGGAGGTGACACCTGTGCTGACCGCTCTCGAAACCGTGATATTTGTGCCGTCCTCACGCGTCGCGCTGACTATGGCGCTGGCGTAATCAAGAGCGTAAGCCTCGGGAACGTAGAGGTCATATCTTGCGAGAGAGCTGTCGGAATAGAGAAGAAAGCCGTCGGAATCCTTCTCGAAAGTCTGCTCGCTGCCGCTCTGCGAGGGGGTTACGAATTTGAACTCGTCAATGCACTTTTGCGCGTTTTGAAGATTGAAGTCGTAGTACGTCTCTTCGCCCGAGTAAATTTCGTTCATAGAATTGTAGGTGAAAATATAGAACTTTTCTCCCTTTTGAAGCAAAATCTGCATAGCGGTAAAGCTATGCTTGTCGTACTCGTATTCATAAGTGTATTTAACCGCCTTGTCGGCTTGATAGCTCACCTCGCCGTCCTTCTTACCGAAAAGCGTGTTTTGACCGTCGGTCAGAATTTTAGGCGCTTTTGGAAATTCTTTGAGCGAGTCCTTAAAATACTGCTTGAAGAAATAATCCTCTTTTGAGAGCGTTCCCAAAACTTCATCGTCAATCTCGACCTCAACGAAGCTTACCGAAGTTATGTTGACTCTTGAAACGTAAGAGGCGTGCATATTACCGGTGTTTGAGTTGCTCCAGCCTTTTGGCGTATAGAAATAATATCCTACATCATCACCGCCGAAGCAGAGCTGCATATCGCTTGGCGCGCCGGCAGTATTTGCGCAGGAAACAAGGACTGAAAGCAGCGCAAAAAGCACTAGAATAAGGACTGTTTTTTTCATTTTTATACTTCCTTTATGAATTTATAATCTTTCTGAAAGCTTCTCCGCGCTCCTCAAAATTGGCAAATTGCCCATAGCTTGTAGAGGCGGGAGAGAGGAGAACCGTATCGCCCTTCGATGCGTTTTCTTTTGCGAATTTTACTGCGTCATAAAAATCGTAAAAATAACAAAAATCAATATCACAATGCCTTAAAATTCGGCTTTTTGTAAACTTTTCTTTGAATTTTGCACCGCTTTCGCCGTAAAGAACGCACAATTTCACTTTTGACTTTATCGCGGCTTCCAAGGGGGAAGGGTCTAATCCCTTGTCTCTGCCGCCCAAAATAAGAATGACGTTTTGCGAAAATCGCGACAGCGTTTCCACCGTTCTCTGCGGAGTGGAGTCAATAGAGGAGTCGTAGTATTTTACTCCCGCAACCTCTCCCAGCGGCTCGCATCGGTGGTTTAAGGGAATGAAGGTATTTGCCACGCGGTTTGCCTCGCTGTAAAAGCCCTCCGTTAAAGCAATCGCGCTCATAAAATTTTTCACCGTGTAATCGCCGAATTCAAAAAGCCTCTCACAGTTTGCCACCGGAAATCCGTTCACCAAAACGCACCCGCCGGCTATACTGACATAGCTTTCCGCTTTAAATTTTCGTTTTAGGTCGGGATAGGCGTCCAAGAAAGAAATCACCGTATTCGGCTTGTATTTAAGGCATAGCTCGCGCTCGATTTCACTATCGGTCCAAAGCGCGCGTCTCTCAGCGTTTTTCAAGAGATTTTCCTTTGCCGAAACGTAAGCGGCAAAATCGCCGTGAAAATCCAGATGATTTTCGCTTACAGAGGTCAAAACGGCAGAAAAGGACGGCGGAGCAAAGTAATTCAGCTGAAAGCTCGAAAGCTCAGCCACGAAATTTCCGCGGAAATGCAGAAATTCACAAAAGGGAACGCCGATATTTCCGCCAAGCCGCGCCTTTTTTCCGAGCAGCATAGCCGCCATAGTCGAGGTCGTGCTTTTTCCGTCTGAGCCGCTGACGGCAAAAATTTTAGAGGCGGTTTTTTCAAAAAAGAACTCTGCGTCGGACGAGCAGATCGCGTTTCCGAAATCCAGCTCCCGTTTAATAGAGGGCGAGAAAAACAAAATATCTTCAAAAATATTCATATCCTTACACAAATCTGCGCTGAATTTTATACTTCGCTGAATTTTCGGGTATCGTTTTTTGAAATATTCGCAGAGCGCGGAATTGGAAAGACCAAATCCCACGAACCCCACCTTTTTAATTTTTCTGCCTCGATAGCATAAGCTCATCTATCTCTCCTATTATAAAACATAACTTGTGGAAGTTCAAGTAATTTTGATTAAAATTTACAAAAACATCAAATAATAATATGCAACTTGAAGAAAAATAATTAAAATGATATGAGAAAGTATATAGTTTATCTGAAAGACCGTAATTTCAGGGCGGGAGTTTCCATAATGTTCGGAATATTAATCGGTATGATGTACATTACGGCAAATATTCTTTTCAGCCTCGCCTTTGAGAGCGTGTGGTATCTCGCGCTGGCGGTGTATAATACACTCCTTCTTTTTTGCAGATATTTTGCTCTGGAAATAAACGGAAATCTCGAAAAACAGAGAGAAATGCAAATGAAAGTAGACAAAATACTACTTTTTGCTTCTATAATGATGTGTTTTGCAATATTCTTTTCTTCGCTTACCGAGAGCTATAAGAACCGTTCTGAACTAGTTCTTTTCACGCTTTTGATATACACGATGCTCGGAGTATTTCGCTTTTTTTTAATTCCGTTCAGACTCGCCGAGGAGGAAAACACCACGCGTTTTTTCCTTTTAAATAAAATAAGACTTTTGTCGATTTTGGCTTCTGTACACGGAATAAATTTACAATTCTTTAATATTCTCGATTTTTCTGTAAGACATAGGTTTATTATCTGCTTTTGCTCGGCGTTTTTTTGCTCATATTTCGCCTTGGTTTTTACCGCTTTCGACACAAAAAAAGTGACATAATGAACTGTTTTGTAAAATTATGTTGATTTTTTGTTAATAGTATGTTAAAATAACGGTAAAGTTATCTTAGGAGAGAGCGAATATGAAAATCAAGGTCACGAAAAAATCTTACAGCGAGGTTCTGGCTCTTCCAAGGCCTCATCATAAGAAACCGAAAAAAATCAATTTGTTTTTTAGAACGCTTTTGAAGTTAGTCTCGCTTCCCGACCTTATGAAAACGCATTTCAAATGCGAAAAAATCGGCATGAAAAAGTGGAAAAAGGGCGAGAGAGCCATTGTTTTGATGAACCACTCGTCGTTTATAG
>JAZUPQ010000009.1:0-1610 GCA_045605265.1 Eubacteriales bacterium
ATATCTGTATTCGGCAAGAGAGGGGTTATTGTCTATAATTTCCTCTAAATTTTCAATCTCCGCGATTTTCTTATTGGCTTTCGCGTCCGAGGAAGCCAAACGGCTGATTGAATTCATAATTTTGCCAAGCTCCGAAGCAGCCTCACTATCCTTTGTATTGGCGCTGTATCGCAAATTCAGATAAGTTACGAGCTTTCCGAGTTCGTTTATTTTCTCGCTTGTAGAGATATATTTTGAAATCAGCTCTTCCGCTCCGAGACTGTCGCAGTTTTTAGCCAATTCTATTCCTTCGCCTACGGCTTTTTCCAACTCCGCCATATCGTCCTGATACTTTTTCGTATCAACTCCGTCGTAAAGAATACTTAAATCCCATTTCCCCATAAATTACACCTCGCAAAAAATTTTACTACGATTATTATAACACTGAAACCTTGCTTTTTCAAGGGCATTTAAAAAATGCTTTGCAAAAAATGTGAACTTTTTTTCAAAAAAACACTTGACAAAGACTTTCAAATCTGCTAGAATTAGTGCAATATTTCAAAAGCATTTGAGCGAAGAGAGTAGTTTGCGTTTTGAATTCAGAGAGTTGTCGGAAGGTGCAAGACAATTAACGGACGCTTATGAAGTACACTTTGCGAGTTGAAGGGCTGAAGTTTTTTATGTGTAGGCCTTTACGGGAACTCCCGTTACAGAGTCAGAATTTAGTATGAATTCGATGAGGCTTGATACCGCGAGGTATCAGGTAAAGCAGAGTGGTAACACGGCTTGGTCGTCCCTGTATTTTACCTATTTCCGGGTGAAATGCGGGTTTTTTGTTTTTATGCGTTAATTTAACATAGCATACTTGCTATTTAAGTTATATTTCGAATAAGTTATATTTAAAAATTCCAATATGGAGGACACAAAAATGAAAAAAATCTTAACTCTTGTTTTGGCGATTTCTATGGTTTTCGGTGTTTGTCTTTCTCTTGCTTCCTGCACAGAGAGCGCGGATTTCACCGTAGGAATTTGCCAGCTCACCCCACACGTTGCTCTTGACTCCGCAACACAGGGATTTAGGGATGCTCTTGAAGCCGAACTTGCCAAAGAGGGCAAAACGGTTAAATTCAAGTATCAGGATGCAGGTAACGACATCAACACCTGCTCTACAATCATCGGTTCTTTTGTATCAAGCAACGTTGACTTGATTCTCGCGAACGCTACTCCCGCCCTTCAGGCTGCAAAGAGCGCGACAAACACTATTCCTATTCTCGGAACTTCTATTACCGAGTACGGCGTGGCTCTTGAAATTGAAGATTTTTCCGGTGTTGTAGGCGGTAACATTTCAGGTACTTCGGACCTCGCTCCCCTCACAGAGCAGGCTCAGATGATGGTTGATATTCTTAGCCTTAACAAAGGTGACAAGGTAGGGCTCCTTTACTGCTCCTCCGAAGCTAACTCACAGTATCAGGTTGACGTTGTAAAGGCATACCTTGAAAATCTCGGAATAGTATGCACGAACTATCAGTTCTCTGACTCCAACGACCTTTCCACAGTTGCAAATAAAGCCGCAGGCGAAAGCGATGCAATCTACGTTCCAACGGATAATACGGTTGCTGACAATACCAATA
>JAZUPQ010000010.1:0-4410 GCA_045605265.1 Eubacteriales bacterium
GTTACCTGCTCTAACGTGCAGTTACCTACTCTAACGTGTAGTTACCTACTCTAACGTGTAGTTACCTACTCCGAGCCGAATGAGTCGAAGTTTTAACAACGTATGCGAAAATTTATACAATCAGCTGCTGGTTAGTAGAAATTGCCGTAGACTAGGCAAAACGAGCGAGAGAGGCGACGGTGTAGTTACCTACTCCGAGCCGAATGAGTCGAAGTTTTAACAACGTATACGGTAATTTATACAATCAGCATCGCATCGCCAAAAGAAAAAAACCTATACCTCATTTTTACCGCTTCTTCATACGCTTTCATAACCTTATTTTTGGTGGCTAGGGCGCTGACGAGCATTATCAGGGTGCTTTCGGGGAGGTGGAAATTTGTTATGAGGGCGTCGGTGGCTTTGAATTTATAGCCCGGGTAGATGAAGATGCCGGTCTCGGCTTTTATTGGGTGGACTATGCCATCGTTTGTTGAGGCACTTTCAAGAACTCGGGCGCTGGTTGTTCCTACGGCTATAATTCTGCCGCCCTTGGCCCGTCTTTTGTTTATTTCCTCTGCAACCTCGTCGGGAACGTAGAAGTGTTCGCCGTGCATCAGGTGGTCTTGGATTTTTTCTACCTTTACAGGTCTGAACGTGCCGAGACCGACGTGCAGAGTCACCTCTCCGTATCCTACGCCCTTCGCCTTGATTTTTTCAATCAGTTCCTCGGTGAAATGGAGTCCTGCCGTAGGGGCGGCGGAAGAGCCCTCCGCTTTTGCATACACGGTTTGATAGTCGTCCTTGTTTTCAAGCTTTTTTGTTATATAGGGAGGCAGGGGCATATTGCCGATTTCGTCGAGCACCTCGTAGATTGTTTTGTATTTTTCGGTATCGTAGTCAAATTTAACCCTGCGGTTTCCGCCCTCCAAAATATCGGTAACGGTTGCCGTCAATACCTCCGCAAAGGCGAAGGACGCTCCGATTTTCGCTCTCTTGCCGGGGCGGACGAGGGTTTCCCACTGACCGTCCTCCTCCATGCGAAGAAGCAGAAGCTCTATATCCGAGCCGGTTTTAAGCGTTTTGCCTAGTAGTCTTGCGGGTATTACCTTTGAGCTGTTCACGACCAGCATATCCTCGGGGTTCAGATAGTCTATAATGTCCGAGAAGATTTTATGCTCGATTTCTCCGCTTTCTCTGTTAAGCACCATAAGTCTGCAACCGTCTCTTTTTTCGCTCGGAAATTGGGCTATGAGTTCTTCGGGCAGATTATAAAAAAAGTCGTGAGTTTGAAGGTCGGTTTCAATTCTTTCATTTACTATTTCGGTTTTGATGTTTTCCATTACTTGCACCCTTTATATCAAGTCTAACATATTATGTAATAAAGACACATTTTTTTTATTATACATTAGTTTTACTATTTTTGCAAGAGGCGAGAGAATGAAAAAGACAATTTTTAAGGGCGCAGGCACTGCCCTCATTACTCCGATGAAGGACGGAGAGATAGATTACGCAGCTTTGGCGGCCTTGATTGAGATGCAAATCGACGGGGAAATTGACGCCGTTATCATAAGCGGAACTACGGGAGAGGCGGCGACCTTGAAGGCGGCGGAGAGAGAAAAACTATTCGCCTTTTCCGCCGAGCGTGTGAACAAGAGAACGAAACTAATCTTCGGTATCGGCTCAAACGACACCGAAGAAGTCCTATCCCGTGTAAAATTAGCCAACAAATACTCCCCCGACGGACTGCTGGCGGTGACTCCGTATTACAACAAGGGAACGCGCAGGGGAATACTCGAGCATTATAAAAAAGTCGCAAACGAGAGCCACAGCCCGATAATTTTATACAATGTTCCCTCCCGCACGGGCGTGAGCCTCTCGGCAGAGGATGTTAAAATTCTGTCGGCAGAGGAAAACATTGTTGCAATCAAGGAAGCGGAGGACAGCGCAAAAAAATTGAGTATGCTCGCCGCTATGGGCGAGGAAATCGGTCTTTACGCCGGCTGCGATACTCAAATTTACACCTGCCTTTCTCTTGGCGGTCTCGGGGTTATTTCGGTTATTTCAAATATTATACCAAAGAGGGTTTGCAGACTTTGCAGAGAATTTTTCAGTGGAAAAGCAGAGCTTGCAAGAGAGGAGCAGTTCAGACTTTTACCCTTTATAAATTCTATGTTTTTGGAGTGCAATCCCGCGCCGATTAAGTATGCTATGAGCCTTTGCTCACTCTGCGAAAATCAGCTGAGGCTTCCGCTCTCGCCCGTCGGCGAAAAGACGGAACGAGAGATTGAGAGGCAGTTATCTCTTTTGAATACGGAGCGTTTGAAATAAAAATTAAAAAAGGGCGACTCGGTTTTAAGCCGAGTTACCCTTTAAATTTTATATTGACTTTAACATATTGGAGTCTGCGATTTCAACGTAGGCGTTGCCGTCTATACCGCTGACGAGCTTTGAGAAAAACTCGGTGACGGGGTATTCGGTGAAATAATGCCCCGCTTCAATGAGATTTATTCCCATTTCGCTTGCTTCTTCCATCATATTGTAGGAAATTCTTCCCGAAAGGTAGGTATCTGCGCCTGCGCTTATCGCATCTCTCACGAAGGACTTTCCGTCTCCGCCGACGAGAGCTACTTTTTTGACAGGATTATAGGCGTCGGCTATGCGGACTACGTCCGCTCCAAGAGACATTTTTACGACGTCGGCAAACTGTTCAAGGTCGTAGTCCTCGGGGAGTATTCCTATTCTTCCCATATCCCCCTCGCCAAAAGAGGTGACCTCGGTGAGTCCCAAAATTCCGGCAAGTATATCGTTCACTCCGCCTTTAACCTTGTCGGCTCTCGTGTGAAAGGAGAAAACCGAGACGTTATTGGTGATGAGTTTTATGATTTTTCTCGATATGTGAGAGTCCTCTGTGACCTTTTTTATCGGGGAGAAAATCAGCGGGTGGTGGGAGATTATCAAATCAAAATTACGCTCGATTGCGTAATCCACGATTTCCTCGGTTACGTCAAGGGCAATCAGGATACTGTTGACCTCGTTTGTGGTGTCGGCGGAGCACATAAGCCCGTCGTTGTCCCAACTCTCCGATAGCTCCTCGGGAATAATTTTTGTGAGTCTGTCGTAAAGCTCTTTTACCTTCACTTTAATTTCCTCTTATATCCAAGATTTTCTTAAACTGCAATAATATTTTTTCATCAAGAGAAAAGTCCTCTTTTCCCTTTTTCTTTCCCTCTATGCTCTTTTCCAAGGCACGTATTTTTGCATTAACATAGCCTATTTCAGAGGGATTTAATGTTACACGGGTAGGTAGACAGCCTAATTCCGCTTCGATTTCGGAGATTTTTCTCTTCTCCCCGGTATACTCTGCCACGAGGGTGAGATAATACTTACAAGGCTCGAAGGAATAGTCCTCAAACAGCACCGAAAAGCCATTCTCAAAAAGGAATTTACGCAGTACGCTCTGCTTTGTCATAGGCTGTAAAATAAGCCGTTTTTTTTCGTCAAAAAGCGACATTGAATTTGAGATAATTCCGCAAATAAGCTCTCCCCCCATACCGCAAATCGCCATATCGTCAAAATCGGCTTTTGAAAGTCCGAGAGCGCCGTCGGCAAGGCGGAAATCTATGCGTTTTTCCACCCCGTAATGAATTGCATTTTTTCTCGCGGAGGCGAGCGGGCCTTTATTTATGTCCGAGCATATTGCCCTCTCGATTTTTCCGTCAAGCAAAAGCGAAATCGGCAGAAGAGCGTGGTCTGTACCAATATCGGCAAAAGTCCCGCCCTGCCGTACGTATTTGCCGACGGTTGCAAGTCTTTCGCCGAGTGTCAGTTTATTCATTACTTATTTTCAAGAAAATTGTTGATTTTTTCGACAAGCGCGTCCGCATCTGTGCCGTGAACGATACAAGCATCCTCGATTGACTCGCCTCTTGAATGGGGACAGCCGAGACAGTGCATACCGATTTCAAAGAAAAATTGAGCCGTTTCTACGTTGAAGTCAAGAATGTCGCCGATAAGTGTGTCTTTTGTTACTTTCATTTTTAATCCTCTTTTCGATTATTTTACCTGTAAATTATAACATATACCTACCCGAAAGTCAACTATTTCTCGTATATTTCTGTTGACAAATCTTTGACGATGTGTTAAAATATTCTAGATATTTATGCAGTACCCGAAATTTTGGGTTTTTATGGAGGAAATAGATGATAGTTGCTCTCGAAGAAGCAAAGAGAAGGCTCGCGGAGCTTGAGGACGTTGTGGCAGAACTCAAAAATCAGCTTCACATTGATGAAGCAAGAGAAAAGGCGGCCGTTCTTGAACGCGAAACTATGGTACAGGATTTTTGGAACGATGCCGAAAAATCCTCTAAAAAATTACAGGAAATCAAACAGCTCAAGGACAAGGTTGAAAGCTACGAGACTCTCGTAGCTAAGC
>JAZUPQ010000011.1:0-55282 GCA_045605265.1 Eubacteriales bacterium
ATGTATACGCCCTTGTGCATATCTATGCCTTTCAGGTTCGGCTCATAGACCTTCTTTCCGTCCTTCCTCACCTTTGCAAAGGAGAAGCAATATTCCTTTTCGGTTTTCTCATCCTGGTAAAAAAATCCCTCCGACAGTTCCGTGTCGGCGATTTTCCGAAACCTCTTAAAATCGGATTTCTTCATCACCAAATCAATGTCGTCATCCCAGGGAATAAAGCCTCGGTGTCTTACCGCCCCGAGCAGAGTTCCGGCGGTGAGGAAGTATTCTATATTATGTTTTTTGCAAATTCGGTCAAGTTCTTCAAGAATAGTCAGCTCGTCCAGCTGCAAATCTCTTTTTTCCTCCGGGGATAAAAACTTCGACATGGGAACTCCCTTTTAAAATAAAATAAACTTATGATTAATAATTAGTATAACATATATCCAAAACAATGTCAAGACGCTTAGTCGAATGTGCTGTTATTTTGGTATCCGTCCGCTTTAATTTGTCAAATCTATTGCAAAAATTACGAAAATATGATATAGTGAATACAATATAACAATCATAATCTTGAAAGCGAGAAAAATTATGAAAATAGGAATACTGGGCGCGGGCACTTGGGGAGTGGGACTTGCCTATCTTCTCTATAACAACGGACACGGTATAACGGTTTGGTCTGCTCTTCCCGAAGAGATAGACAATTTGGAAAAAACGGGTAGACATAAAAGCCTGCCGGATACGGTTTTGCCTAAGGGAATCAATTATACGAAAGACATAGAAAAGGCAATTAAAGGAATGGACATCGTTATTTTTGTTGTCCCATCGGTTTTTATGCGTAAAACTGCCGAAATTGCCGCCGAATATTTGGACGAGGGAACTATTATAGCCACCGCCTCAAAGGGAATAGAGCAGAATAGTTTTTTGACTATGAGCGGCATAATTGACGACGTTCTCGCAAAAGCGAGACCTAATCTGAAATACGATATAGTCGCCCTCTCCGGCCCCACTCATGCAGAGGAGGTTGTAAAGGGGCTTCCGACTTCGATAGTTTCCGCCTGCGAAAACGAGGAGGTGGCGTTCAAGGTTGCACAGATTTTTTCCAGCACCTGTATGAGAGCCTACGCGAATACGGATATTCTGGGAGTGGAACTCTGCGGCGCTTTGAAAAACATAATCGCTATTGCCGCGGGAATTAATCACGGAATGGGATTCGGCGATAATTCAGCCGCTATGCTCATCACGAGAGGAATTGCGGAAATGCGCAGAATAGGCGTAGCCATCGGCTGCAATAAAGACACTTTTATGGGACTTGCGGGAATCGGTGACCTTATAGTAACCGCAACCTCTCGCCACAGCCGTAATAACAGATGCGGCGAGCTTGTGGGCAGGGGAATGAAATACGAGGACGCCGTTTCGGAAATCGGAATGGTCGTAGAGGGCTACCACGCTCTTGAAGCCGCAATGGCTATGTCGCAAAAATACGGAGTTGAAATGCCCATTGTCGAGGCGGTTTATGATATTCTCAAAAAGGGCGTATCACCAAAAGAAGCGATGGTAAGGCTGATGACGAGAAATATCAAAAACGAGATTTATTGAACTTTTAGCAGGAGACTTGAAAATGAACAACTGGAAAGGTAAAAAATGGTACTGCTACGGCACGTCCCTGACAGCTCCAACAATCAGCAGGGGCAGAATAGGCTGGAAACTCACGGGAGAGGGATACCAAGGCAGAATGGGATATTACGCAGAGCATCTTGCCAAACTATCGGGTATGGAGGAGCATAATTTCGGACTCGGCGGAGTGGGCATCATCCCGTCGCTTCACCCCGATGACAACAACAAAAAACGGGTAATGACTCTGGACGACGGTAAAGCCGAGGCGGATTTAATCACCGTCGAGGTCATACCCAACGATTTTGGACTTGCGCCCTTGGGAGAAGTGACCGACACCTGCGATGAAACCTTTTGCGGAAATCTCAACCAGATTATCGAATACTTACTTAAAAATACAAAGGCAAGGGTGATTATTCTCATAGCCACAAGACAGAGATTCAGCCACCTTGACTGCAACTTAAAGTATCTTCCCACGACAGAGACCGTTCTTGAACGCATAAAATGGGAAGAGGCTACGGAAAAAATCTGTAAAATGCACGGCGTTCCCTGCTTTAACGGAGCAAGTGAGGCAGGTCTTGGATATTGGCGGGTTTTTGATGACGACGGTGTTTACTACAACGACAATATCCATCTGGCGAGCGAGGGCGGAAGAATTCTCGCAGAATACTACTTTGGAAAATTGCAGAGTATTTACCCCTTTAAAAAATAACGCCTATTTGATTTTGGAGGTTGTATGGACAGCTTACATTATGACCCGCTCGATTACTATAAACAAAATCTTGAACAAAAACACAAAGGAAACATAGAGGAGCTTTTTGAACAGCTGACGAAAACTTCCGGTGTTGACATAGAGAAAAACAGAAAGACGGTGGCCGAGTACAAGACCGGGCTCAAAGCCGTCGAGAAGATGAAAAACAGGTCGTTTTGGCTTTGCTTTTTGCGAGTTGTGATGTTTGTTTTAGCCGCTGCCGCGTTGATACTCGGTATCGTGTTTTTTAACACGGGGTGGTATATACCGACAATTTGCTTTGCTTTAGCGGTGATTTTGCCGGTATTAGTCTTTGTCTTTCTCAACAAAAAAATCAAAAACCTCAATTCCCGGCTCGAAGCCGAAAACGAGAGGGCAAAAAGACTTTACGGCGAGGCACTTTCGCAAATGTCGTCGCTGAACGCTCTCTTCAATGAGAAGATGACCTTGCAGCTTTTTGAAAAAACCAATCCGCGCTTCAAGTTTGAGAGCAACTTTTCCTCCGAGCTTTCCGACGAGCTGAGGCAAAACTGCGATATGCCGTACTTCAATGATAACGAGGATTTCAGCGTCATTGACGCTCTTTCGGGAAGGTATAATAAAAACCCGTTTGTTTATCTGCGCAGACTGGTATGTAAAATGGGTATGGAAATTTACCACGGCTACAAGGTTATATCCTGGACCGAAACTTACAGAGACTCGAAGGGGAACAGGAGAACCCGCACCCGCACTCAAACCCTGCACGCTCAGGTATCAAAGCCCAAGCCCTTTTATCACACAGATACTCTCTTATATTTCGGGGCGCAGGGCGCGCCCGACCTCTGTTTTAGCCGAGAGGGAAAAAATATTAACCTGAAAAGTGACGGCGCAATAGAGCGATTTGTCAAAAAGGGCGAGAAGCAGAACAAAAAACGCGCCCAAAAGGCGATTGCCGACGGCGGAGGATTTACGGCTATGACCAACACCGAGTTTGACTCCCTCTTCAACGCAACCGACCGAGATAACGAGGTACAGTTCAGACTTATGTTCACCCCGCTTGCCCAAACGAGTATGGTTGAGCTGATTTTATCGGACGATACCTTCGGCGACGATTTTGATTTTTATAAATTCAAACGCCTGAATATCGTAAAGAGCGATCACGCGCAGGTTTGGAATATGGATACCTCGCCTGAAAATTACCGTTCCTATTCCTACGACGAGTCAAAATCCAAGTTTGAAAATTTCAACAACGCCTATTTTAAAAGCGTATACTTTGACTTTGCACCGCTTTTGGCAATACCCGTCTATCAAGAGGATGTTAAGGTTATGAAATCCGACGTCAAAGGCACGGGGCAGGTTTTTGCCGACGAGGAATACGAGCTTATGGCAAATGCAATCGGAGCGAAAAACTTCGCCCACCCCGCAACTCAAAGCTCGACGATTTTGAAAGCCTGTTACGACAAAACTGTCAACGGAGAGGAGCAAATTACGGTAAAAGCCTATTCCTACTCCACGATAAAACGCTTTGACGTTGTTATGGTACTTGGCGGAGACGGCAGAATGCATAGCGTAACGGTGCCGTGGTTAGAATATATACCGATATCGCAAACCTCGACTATGTATTCAAGGACGGGAGCAGAAGAAAAGGAGGAGAAGAATATCACCTCCAAAATACGAAACAAAATACATGCATACATAAATAAATATGGCAAATAAAGGAGAAACAAAAATGGCAAACCAATTAGACGAACTCAATCCCGAAATTCGCGAAGAAGGACTTGACACCAACGTAATTGCGAAAAAATTACCTGCAAAGGTAGGCAAGGGCTCTCTTGTATTTGAAATTTTCCTGTGGTTTCCGCTTGTGATTCCGGGACTGATATTCCAATACAAAAAAACCAAGGCGAAGAATTATTTTGACCAATTACAGCAAAAAATCCAATCGCAAGCATCGCAAATTGACAACTATCTCGAACAAAGAGTCGTAGTTCTTCAAAACTGCGCTAAGCTGTTGGATAAGGCGATTGATCTTGACAAATCCACTTTTGAGAATATCGCCAAATACCGTTCGGGCAAAATAACGGACGAGGAGAGAAACGAGCTTTCCGGAAATATCGACACTCTTTCAAGGGACGTCAATATAGCATTCGAGAACTACCCCGACCTTAAAGCCCATAAAGAAATTGAAAGCGCTATGCAGCAAAATATGTATCTCCAAAGAGAGATAACTGCCGCAAGAGAGCTCTACAACGACAGCATTTCCGCCTGGAACAGAGACATATTCGATTGGCCCACAAAGGCTATCGTGGCAGCCAAAAACGGTTACACCACAAGAATTCCGTTCATCGCGTCAAAAGAGATGAAGGAAAGAGCGCGCGACGTGTTTTTTTAAAACGAGCCGCTTAATTCGGAAATAAACGAAATAAAACGGAGACAACGAGTGTTTTTTCTCGTTGTCTCCGTTTGTTTTTTATGCGACAGAGGTTGAAAATCTACGATTTTCTTTAAGCTAAAATTACAGTAATTCCTTTCGCCTTTAACGATTTTATATATCGGTCGGGAGTCTTTGAATTAGTGACCAGAACATCAATCTCGTCAAGCGAGTCTATGTTTGAAAAGGCGGTTCTTCCGATTTTGCTGTAATCCGCCGCTACGATAACCTTGCTTGAACGGGACATCATATTTTGACATATCTCAGCCTCGTGATAGTAAAAGGTTGAAATTCCGTCGTTTACGTCAACTCCGTCCACCGACATTATCATAAGATTTGCGTTATAGCGTGAGAGCTCTCTCAGCGCGGAAGTGCCGTATGTGAACTGATAATCTGCGTCCACGTCTCCTCCGAGAAGGATAATTTTGAAATTCGGGTTCTTCGCCCCCTCGATAGCAAGAGCGATTGAATTTGTAACGATGGTTATATTTTTATCCCAAAGAGCCCTCAGGACAAAGAGAGTCGTAGTACCCGAATTCATAATAAGCGTGTCGTGGTTTTTTACAAACTTGCTTATCTCTGCGGCAATCTCGGTTTTTTCTTGCAGATTTGTGTTGCTTCTCTGCAACAGAGTCATATCTCTGTACGACTTGTAGCTTTTAATTGCTCCGCCGTGAACTCTTGACAAGAGGTCGAGCCTTTCCAGCTCCGCAAGGTCGTTTCTGATAACGACTCCCGAAACTCCGAATTCCTCGCTTAATTTTTTTACGTGAACTCTTCCGTTTTCGTTGAGCTTGTTTAAAATTTCATCCCGTCTTTCCTGAACGCTGTACTCCATTACGAATTCCTCATTCTGAATTTTATGCTACAAGTATATCATTATTTTTCCGATTTGTCAAATGAGATAAAATCTTTTATTCATAATTTTATATTCATATTGACAAGAGAAAATTGTTGTGATATAATTTTTCTGTAAACAAAAGCAAATGAAATATAATTTGAAATTAAATGAAAGAGAGATGGCTATGTACAGAAATTACAAAATCAAAGAGCCCTTCTTTGAGTACGGACCGAAGTGCTATATGTACGGTGACGTTCTGCTCAACGTAGCGAAAGGGCTTGACGAACTATCCGAAAAATACGACGTTGACGTAATTCTAGACGTTCCGGATACCGAAATCAAGAATATAGCGGACAATACAAAGCGTATCCACGTATATTCGCAGCACATGGACAGTATTCCCGTTGGACGCGGAATGGGCAGAACTCTCCCCGAGGCGTTAAAGGCGTGCGGAGCAGTTGGCGTAATGCTCAACCACGCGGAGCACAAGCTCACCATCGATGAAATTGCCGCCGCAATCGCAAGAGCGGATGAAGTTGGACTTGCAACTATGGTTTGCGCTGACAGCGTTGATGAAGTTAAGGCAATCGCAAAGCTCGGGCCTAATATTCTTGTTGCCGAGCCGACCGAGCTTATCGGAACGGGTAAACCCGCAGATAAAGAATACGTTGACGAGGTCATCAACTGTATCAGAGAAATTAATCCCGACATCAAGCCCTTTCCTTCTGCCGGCATAAGCAAGGGTGAGGACTGCTACAATATCATCAAGGCGGGTTCGTCCGCTTCCGGATGTTCCAGCGCAATCGCAAAGGCGGAGAATCCTCTCGCTCTTGCCGAGGAGATGATAAAGAGCGTCCGCAAGGCTTGGGACGAATTACATAAATAAGGGAAGTCGCTATGAAAAAAGAAACTCTGCAATTACTTAAAAACGTATACACAATAGAATCTGAATGTATCCGCGAAATGCAGGAATATTTTGACGAAGAAGCCTTTTCAAAAGCTACCGAGCTTTTGCTCAACGCAGAGAGAATCGGCGCTTCCGGATGCGGCCATTCGGGAATAATATGTCAGCACTTTGCTCATCTTATGTGCTGCGTTGAGCGCCCTGCGAGGTTTATCTCGCCGGCCGAGGCGATTCACGGCGCTACCGGATATTTTAAAGAGGGCGACGTAATGGTGTTTGCCTCTCGCGGCGGTAAGAGCGCCGAGCTTCTTCCTATTGTGAAAATATGCAAAGAAAAAAAGGTAAAGATTATCACCGTTACCGAGAATATGGACTCTATTCTTGCAAAAGAGGCGGACGTCGTGCTGAAACAGCACGTAAATCGCGAGACGGATAGATATAACGCCCAAGGCACTACCTCCTCGACCTCTCTCGCCGTAATCTTCCACATGCTTCAAACCGCGGTTATGGAGGAAGCGGGATACAGAAACGAGCAATTCGCTACAATTCACCCGGGCGGAGCGGTAGGCGAAAGACTCAACAAAAAGTAATAAATCCAAATAAAAATACAAAAACAAAAAGGAGAATTTAAAATGGAATTTAAAGTTTATCAAAAGGAAATCGAGCTTCAATCAAGAGGATGGATACCCACCTTCCACGACATTTCAAAGGAAGTTAACGAAATCGTTACAGCATCAGGCATTAAGAACGGTACAGTTGCCGTTGTATCTCACCACACAACCTGCTCGGTAATGGTGCAGGAATGTTCACACGACATTGACAGCTTTGACCTTGAATTTTTACAGCACGACCTTCTCGACATTATGAGAAAAATGATTCCCGACTTTGCAGAGGAGCATCAATACCGTCACCCCGGCCCAATCCACGCTCAATACGGCAGATGGGTTAACGAGCCCGGCGACTATTCAAGCATGAATACAGACGGCCACCTCAGAAGCTGCTTCTTCGGCAGAAGCGAAACGCTCACAATTAAAGACGGAATTGTAGACGGCGGTAAATTTGCACACATCTATTTCATAGACTGGGATCACGTTATTGCTCGCAGAAGACAGGTTAACGTAACCGTTATGGGTACAACAGAGGACGTTGAGGACAGAAAGTGGAACGGCGGCGCGGTTATTGACACCCGTCACAAGTTCACAGAAGAAGAAAAGGCGTACGACGTACACTACGACCTTCAGCTTAAAAGATAATTTATGAACTTAATGGGTATAGATATAGGCACAAGTTCTATTAAGACTATGTGCTTTGATGAGCAGCTCCGCGAGATCTGCTCGTCTAATGTCGATTACAAAATAGATTCCTTCGGTGACAGAGTGGAGTTTGACGCAGAGCGCTATTGGGAGATTGTCCGCGATGAAATCGCAAGGCTTGAAATTCCAATCGAAGCTCTTGCGGTGGACACACAGTGTGAAACTCTCATTCTCACCGACGAGAATGCAAACCCCGTAAGGCGTGCTATCGTTTGGCTTGATAATCGCGCCGTATCCGAGGCGCAGAAAATCGAGGAGCACTTTGGCAGAAAAAGGGTGTATGAAGTGACAGGCCAACCCGAAATCACGGCGACTTGGCCTGCCGCAAAGCTTATGTGGGTTCGTGATAACGAGCCTGAAATATGGGCAAAAACCAAAAAGATTTTTCTTCTCGAAGACTACATACTTTATAAGCTTACGGGCAGATTTGTAACCGAAAAAACTCTGCAATCCTCAACCATATATTTCGACATTGTGAATTCGGATTGGTGGGATGAGATGCTCGATTTTGTCGGTGTCAGCCGAGATATGCTTCCCGAGCTTTTAGACAGCGGAAAGTACGTAGGCGACTACAATGGCATCAAGATAGTAAGCGGTGCTATGGATCAGGTCAGCGGAGCGATAGGCGCAGGGGTTATCCACCCGGGCATTGTCAGCGAGATGACGGGTACTACTATGGCGATTTTCAGTCCTACCGATAAAATTCCGCCATACGATAAGGATAGCATCGTACCCTGCCACTACAACTACGACGGCGGATACTGTCTGCTTTCATGGTCTCCCACGGCCGGAATGGCACTCAAATGGTTCAGAGATGCGCTTTGCGAGGGCAAGAGCTTTGCAGACCTATCCGACTTGGCGGAAAAGGTCGCTCCGGGCTGCGACGGCTTGACCTTTTTGCCGTATCTTTGCGGTTCGACAATGCCTAAATACAATCCTAAGGCCCGCGGTAGCTTTACAGGACTCACTCCCGAGCATACGAGAGGGCATTTTGCCAGAAGTATTATGGAGTCGGTTTCCTGTATGCTTAAAGAAAATCTGGATTATCTGAAAGCCAACGCGAGTGAAATTCGCAGTATGGGCGGAGGAGCAAACAGCGCGGTTTGGTGTCAGATCAAAGCAGATATGACGGGAAAGAAAATCGTAACTCTCAAAAACGGCGAAACCGCCTGTCTTGGCGGCGCGATTTTGGCAGGGGTAGGTATCGGTCTTTTTGCTTCTTGCGACGAGGCGTGTAAAATTATCGAGACAAAAAACACCTACTTGCCGAAGGGCGTGGACTATGCAGAGGTCTATGAAAGATACAAAAACTACGATAACATTTTAAATGTAATTGAAAGGTGAATAATATGGCAAAAGCAGCATTTGTCGGATTTGGCGAAGTTAACACCCCAAAAGATATAATCGTCAGAAAATGCGAGGCGGCTGAAAAAGCGCTTCTCGCCGAAGGCGAAGAGCTCATCTCGGTTTACCCCGTAACCGACGATTATGACGAAAAGGATGTAAATAACGCAATTTCCGCTCTTGAAAATAAGAATTTTGACTATCTCGTGGTATGCATCGCGGGCTGGATTCCAACTCACGCAGTTGTTAAGGTTACAGAGCATTTCCGTCATAAGCCTATGGTTCTCTGGGGACTTTGCGGCTGGATAGAAGAGGGAAGAATTGTAACCACCGCCGATCAGGCAGGAACGTCAGCAATCAGAAAGACGTTTTTTGACCTTGGATATACTTTCAAGTATGTCTATGATATAATCGGTCTGCCCACAAATTCAAATAAGGTTGCTACCTTTGGCCGCGCGGCCGCAGCAGCAAATAAGCTCCGTCACGCAAAGGGCGGTATGGCGGGCTACCGCGATATGAACCTTTACGGCACGCAGCACGACGGCCCGTCCCTTAAAAGAGTTGTCGGAACTGAAATCGAAACCTTTGAAATGCTTGAAATCGAGCAGCGTTATCAAAAAATTACAGACGCTCAAAAACAGGCCGTTATTGATAAGGCTATGGCAAAATGGAAGTTCCTTAAACCCGCAAAAAAAGAGAGTCTTATGAAAGCGGCAGGCTACTACCTCGCAGTCAAGGAAATCTGCGATGAGCGCGGATATGCAGCTGTTTCGCTGAAAGACGTTGACGGTATGAAAAAGCTTCTCGGATTTCCGCCCGCGCCAATCTTTATGCTCCTTTCGGATGAGGAAGGACTTTGCACAGTTCCCGAAAACGACTCTCTCGGTCAGATCACACAGCTTATGGTTAAGTTTACCACAGGCCAATGTGCAGCTTATCTTGAATTCTACGAGTTCTTTGAGAATAGCGTAATTGCCGGCGTACCGGACTACGTTCCGGCTGAAATCGTTGACGGCGACGTAACCGTTATGCCTGCTGCATTCGGCGAGCTTTCAGAGGGCGTGCTTAACGTAAGCAAGGTTAAAACAGGCCTTGTTACAATGTGCAGACTTACTACGATAAACGGTAAATATTATATGCACATGGTACTCGGAAAAGGTAAAACACCTCAAAAATGGGAAGAAGCAGGCTGGACGCAACCCGCGCCGCAGCTGCCCGGACTTGAAATTGAACTTGATGACGTTCCTCGCTTCGCAGAGAACGTTATGTGCCAGCACTACATTATCTCCTATGGCGACAATACCGAGATAATTAGCGACCTTTGTAAAATACTCGGAATTGAAATCATTAAATAAACAAGGAGAACGTAAATGGAATATCTATTGGATACTGCCGATTTAGAGGCTATCAGACACTGTAACGAATATTATCCTCTTGCGGGAGTGACCACCAATCCGACAATTATATCCAAAGCAAAGTCGGACTTTTGGCAGCTTGTGAAGGAAATACGCAATATAATCGGTGAAGACAAAATGCTTCATATTCAGACTGTCCAAAATACAGCTGAAAAAATAGTTGAGGAAGCCCTTCTTATACAAAAAGAAATAGGCGGAAATCTGTATATCAAAATTCCTATCAGCGAAGAGGGAATCAAAGCAACGATGATGCTCAAAAAGATGGGCATCAAGGTAACCGTAACCGCTATTTTCACACCCGCTCAAGCGTTGATTGCAGCAAAAGCGGGCGCGGATTTTGTAGCTCCTTATGTAAACCGCCTCGATAACATTCTCGGCGACGGCGTAGAGGTTGTTGCGGAAATCGTTTCGCAGTTTAAAAATCACGGACTTAACTGTCGGGTTCTTGCCGCCAGCTTTAAAAATGCAGAGCAGGTTCATAAATGTTCTCTCCGCGGCTGTCACAGTGTAACGATAACGTCCAACGTTTTCAAGACGCTGCTGTCCTATCCTATGACCGATGCCGCTCTCGCGGGATTTGAAAAGGATTGGAAGAATTTGTACGGCGATAAAACGATACTTGATATGTAAATCACAATATGTAAATCACAAGGAGATTTAAGAAATGAGCAACATTAAAATAGGATGGGGTGAGGAAAAATTCGTTTTTCCAAAACCTGTATCATTAACAGGTCAGTTCGCTGAAAGAATTTCTCAATACACGGAAAAGCCTCTCACCGCTACCGCTCTTGCAATAGAGGCTGACGGAGAGCAAATGGTTCTCTGCGCGCTTGACCTCGTGGGAGCGTCGATTCATTTGCTTGCAGAGGTTAGAAAAAGACTTGCAGATAATAAAGACGGTCTCGACGTAAATAAAATTGTAATCAGCGCAATTCATACTCACACCGGCCCGGCATACACGGGAAACACCTCGCGTTCTTTTAACCGCGGAAGAACGGGAAGCCCCCGTACTCTTATTGAATCCGAGCTTCCTTCAAACAAAAAATACGTTGAAAGCGCAAAGGTAAGCGCTAACGACGGCATTATGCAAAATGATGAGCTTCTTGAAGAAATTGCAAACAAAACCGCAAAAGCGATTTATGAGGCTTGGACTTCGAGAAAAACGGGCGCGTACGCCAACGAATTCGGCAGAGTAGCGGTCGGTATGTGCAGAAGAGCGGTATACACTGACGGCTCAGCTCAGATGTGGGGCGATACAAACCGCGCGGTATTCTCGCACTTGGAGGGCGGAAACGACTCGGGCGTAGAGCTTCTGTATTTCTTTGATGAAAATAAAAAGCTCACGGGCGTTGCGGTAAACCTTGCCTGTCCTGCTCAATGCGTTCAACACAGACTTTTCATTTCTCCTGACTTCTGGGGCGAAGTAAAAATGCTTCTCCGCAAGGAATACGGCGAAGATATATTTATGCTTCCTCTTTGTTCTCCCGCAGGAGACCAGTGTCCCGTTGACCTCATCAGATGGGTAGAGCCCGAAAGCGACGTAAACGACCCCAACCTCAAAAGGTTTAACCCCCCTGCAAGAAAGGCTGACCCCTCAATGTTTGACCTTTCGGGTATGAGAAAGGTTGGTAAAAGAATTGCTAGCGAAATCATCGAAGTATATAACGACGCGGTAAACGAAATCAAGACCGATGCCCTTCTTTCTCACAAGGTTGAGATGGTCGAGCTTCCTCTCCGCCGCGCTACGCTCGCAGAAGAAGTCGTTGCAAGAAAGGCAATCCGCGATTATTTCAACAATAAAGAGGGTGACACGGTTGACTTCAACGACGCGGCAAAGCTTCAGGTTCACCTCGGTATTCTTCATCGCATTGAGCTTCAAGAGGAGGTAAATACCTTCCCGATTGAGATGCACGTAATCCGTCTTGGTAATATTGCAATCGCTACGAACCCCTTTGAGCTTTTCCTTGACTACGGAAATCAAATCAAGGCGAGAAGCGTAGCAGAGCAAACCTTCCTTATACAGCTGGCAAACGGTTACGAGGGCTATCTTCCAACCGAAAAAGCTGAAAAGGGCGGACATTACAGCGCGTTTATTTCCAGCGGTGGCGCGGGTCACGAGGGCGGAGATATTCTCGTAAGAAGAACGCTTGAAGAAATCAAAAAATTATTCTGACAAATAAAGGTAGGAATTACAACCTCGCGTTGAAATTCCTACCTTTTTATTGCGAAAGGAGTTAACAATCCCGTCTTTTAAAAATCTTTTTGAACCAGCCGTCTATTTTTTCTTGGTTTAAATAATATATTATTGTGAAGGCGACGGTGAAAACCGCAATTATAGCCCACAGAACAATACCCCAGGAGTGAAATGGTATAATCTCGCCCGTTCCCAAAAAGCATACGAAGGCTATGTAAATCGGTCGCACGAGTATAATTGAGGTTACGAAAAAGCTGTAACTCATGCCTGAAAGCCCTGCGACCATACAAAGAATATCGTCGGGAAAGAAGGGGAGAATTTGCATCATTATAAAGGGCATTTTTCCGCGCTTATTCAGCAAGGAAGAGTATTTTTCCGTATCCTCTAAGCCAATGCACCAAATAACAGCTCTTCTGCCCAGCTTTTTGCCAATCAGAAACGCAAATACAGAGCCGATAACGGTTGCGGCGTAGCAAATCAAAAATCCCGCAAAGTTGCCGTAAACCGCCGTAATTGCCAAATAGAATATCCAAGAGGGAGCAGGTAATACGATGACGTTAAAGAGTATAACCAAAAAGCAAATCAAAACGCCAAAGGAGCCGCTATCCAAAATTAATTGCTTTATCTGCGCCATATCCGACAGATTTTCAAAAATTCCGAACAAATTAAGCAGAAAAAAGCATAAAAGAATAATAAACAAAAGCAAATTTAACATAAAAGAGCTCTTCGCAATTTTAATTCTTCCAAGAAAGAAAAAAACGCAAGCGCCAAGAGTGAAGCATAGAATGCAGGCAAAAACCGCCGCACGTATATACCATTCAAGCTTGTCCAGCAAAAATATCATGCCGAAGAACATAAGTAATCCTAAAATCAAGCTTACGCAAGATAGAATTATTTTCTCTTTTTTGCTTATTGTCGCCACCCCCTTGCTTAATAATTTCTGCTGCGTGAAGGAAAGGCTGAAACAGTCTTTCTTTCTCTGAAATATTTTACACCAAAAAGCCGACGAATTCAATAGATTTAACAAAAAACTTACAACAAATTAAACAAGCGTTAGAGTTCGTTAGTCTTATAAAAATGTGCAAATTCACAATTTTTAGAAAAAAAGGAAAAAATATTGACATTTATGAAAGAATATTGTAAAATATATATCGGTTAGCGACGGCTAACTTCAAAAATAACGGGAGGAAAAACATTATGAATTTGCTTTCGGCAGAGATTGAAAAAGAATATACGATTCTTAAAGTTGATACGCGAGATGAAGAAATGCGTTCGTTTTTGTTTACTCTAGGTTGTTTTGAAGACCAAAAAATAACCGTAATCAATAAAAGGAAAAGCGGAATGATTGTCGCAATAAAAGACGGAAGATACAGCATTGACAATCAACTTGCTTCGGCTATTTTGGTAAAGTAAAACGAAGAATTTATTTTTTATCATGCAGTTAGCCTTGACTAACTCAAAAAATTGGAGGATTTATGAGAATTGCCTTAGCCGGAAATCCTAACAGCGGCAAGACTACGATGTATAACTATCTCACCGGAGCAAATGAAAAGGTGGGAAACTGGGCGGGAGTAACCGTCGATAAAAAGGAACGCCCTGTCAAAAAGAAATTTTGCAAAGGCGAAGAGAAGATAATCGCGGTAGACCTTCCGGGCGCGTATTCAATATCGCCGTATACCTCTGAGGAAAGTGTTACAAGCGATTATGTAAAAAACGAGAAGCCCGACGTAATTATCAACATAGTGGACTCCACGAATTTGAGCCGAAGCCTGTTCTTTACAACACAGCTTATGGAAATCGGAATTCCCGTCGTAGTTGCGCTCAACAAGACCGATATAAACGAGAGAAAGAAAAATACAATCGACGCAAACCTCCTCGCAGCAAAGCTCGGCTGCCCCGTGGTGCAGACCGTCTCGGATGAAGCAAAGAGCGTTAAACGGCTCGTATCTGCTGCAATAGAGTCGATTGGCAAGTCTCAAAATCCACCTTATGTAAGCAAAAATGCAAACTTAAATAGTCAAATATCGGCAAAAGAAGATGATAAACAGAGATTTTTGTTTGTTGATAAAATTGTGAAAAGTATTGAAATTCGCACAACCAAATCAAGTGAAAAGAATTTTCAAGATAAGGTTGACTGCGTTTTAACTAACAAGTGGCTGGGTATTCCGATATTTGCGCTCGTTATGCTCTCTGTGTTTTGGATTTCTCAGTCAGGGCCTGCCGTTTGGCTTGCCGACCTTCTTACAGGTCTGCTTGAAAGCGGGCAACAGGCGATAGCAAATTTGATTAATTCAAACAGCATCTGGGCGTCAATTCTGATTGACGGTATCATCGGCGGATTTATCGCTATCGTAGGCTTCTTACCCTTGGTAATGATTATGTATTTCCTGATAGCCTTGCTTGAAGATCTCGGGTATATGGCGAGAGCAACCATCGTGCTTGACCCGATTTTGAAAAAGGTTGGACTTAACGGCAAGTCGGTTATTCCATTCATTATCGGCACAGGCTGCGCAGTTCCGGGAGTTATGGCAGCCAGAACAATTCGCGATGAAAGAGAGAGAAGAGCTACGGCAATGCTCGCTCCGTTTATGCCCTGCGGAGCAAAGCTCCCTGTAATTGCTATGTTTGCGGGCGCTTTTTTCAGAGGCTCTGCTTGGGTTGGTGCGCTTATGTATTTTTTGGGAATTGCCGTGATTATACTGTCCGCACTGCTCATTAATTCCGTAACCGGTAACAAAAACCGCAAATCCTACTTTATTATGGAAATGCCCGAATACAAAGTTCCCGACTTTATCAAGGCGTGCAAATCTATGTGCCAGAGGGGCTGGGCCTTTGTCGTAAAAGCGGGAACTATAATTCTCGTTTGTAACTTTATGATTCATCTTATGCAAAACTTTAATTGGCTTTTGAAGCCGGTCGCACAAGGTGCAACGCACACGTCAATCCTTGCGGGTGTTGCAAAGCCCTTTGCATATCTTTTTGCCCCCGTTATAGGTGTCGTAAGCTGGCAGTTTGCCGCCGCAACCATTACGGGATTTATAGCAAAGGAGAACGTCGTAGCGACAATCGCTCTTTGCTTTTCTATTGTTGATACCAACGCCGGCGCGACTGTTGCTTCTGCCTTGGGTATCAGCTCGGTATCCGCTATGGCGTTTTTGATGTTAAACTTGTTTTCTCCGCCCTGTTTTGCGGCAATCGGCGCTATGGGCGCAGAGCTTAAAAGCACGAAGTGGCTGTGCGGAGCTATCGGGCTTCAACTCGGAGTTGGCTATACGCTGGGCTTCCTCGTCAACTTCTTCGGAACTCTTTTTACAGGCGGAAAATTCGGCGCGCCTTGGATGAATATTCTGGGCTTTTCCGTGGTAATAATCTTCGCGGCAATTCTTACATATCTCATTTTGAAAAATCAAAAACAGAGCAAGGCGGTAAAGTAAAATGCCACCCGAACTTATAATAATTCCGATAATAGTCATAATTGTCGGCGGAGCGATTTTTTATATCGTTAGGTCTAAAAAGAGAGGAAAAAAGTGTATAGGCTGTCCTTATGCAAACTGCTGTTCGGACAAAAACTGCCAAAATAAAGGTTAAAACCGGAATAAACCTTGCAAAAAGCAGGGTTTATTTTCGTTTAATACTTGAAAAAGTTATAAACTAGTGATAAAATATTACTATATGTAATAACGGAGGTTCGAATTGTTAAAAGAGATAATAAATAATCAATTTCTTGTACTGCCGTTTTTCGCTTGGCTTATAGCTCAGGTAATCAAATTTTTTATATTCATAATAATGGAGAAAAAAATTGACTTCAAAAGACTCATCGGCGATGGCGGTATGCCGAGCGGGCACAGCGCGCTTGTATCCTCATTAGCTGCGATATGCGGTCTTGAAAAGGGATTTTACACCGTGGAGTTTGCAATAGCGTTTATCTTTGCAATCGTAGTTTTCAAGGACGCGGCGGGCGTCAGACGCGAGACGGGAAAGCAGGCTCAATCAATTAAAGAGCTTGCGCTTACAATCAACCAAATCTTTCTTGAAAAAAACGACGAAATAAGGACTGAAAAATTAAAGGAATTTGTGGGACACACCCCGCTTCAAGTATTTTTCGGTTGTTTAATCGGCGTGCTTACCGCCGTAACTTACTTTTTTTGGATAAAATAATTAATATATTTTAAGGAGAAAAAAGAATATGAAAATTCTTGTTATTAACGCAGGTAGCTCATCGCTCAAATTCCAACTTATTGATATGGACGATGAGAGCGTAATCGCTAAGGGAATATGTGAAGAAATCGGTGGCAAATCCGGTTTCAAGCTCAAAGTACCGGGAAGAGAGGATTACAAAACAAACGATAATCTTCCAACTCACGCAGAGGCGTTAAAGCTCGTTCTCGACTCTCTTGTAGATGAGAAAATCGGCGTAATCAAGTCGGTTAGTGAAATCGGCGCGGTAGGTCACAGAGTCGTTCACGGCGGAGAAAAGATTTACGACTCCGTGCTCGTTACAGATGAAGTTATGGCAGTTCTTGAAGAGTGCTCCGACCTTGCTCCGCTTCATAACCCCGCAAATATGAAGGGCATAATCGAGTGTCAAAAAATTATGAACGTTCCGCAGGTTGCAGTGTTTGATACAGGCTTCCACCACACAATACCCGACTATGCTTATATGTACGGACTTCCTTACGAGTATTATGAGAAGTATAGAATTCGCCGCTACGGCTTCCACGGAACATCGCACAGATATGTAAGCCAAAGAGCCCTCGCTATGCTTGGCAGAGAGAATAACCCCGAGGGAACGAAGATTGTTACCTGCCACCTTGGCAACGGCGCTTCAATCAGCGCGGTTCAGGACGGCAAATGCCTTGACACCACGATGGGCGTTACCCCTCTTGAAGGCATTATGATGGGTACGAGATGCGGTAATATCGACTCGGCAATAATTCCTTATCTTATGAGAAAGGGAGAGCTCAAAACCGCCGACGACATTGATAAAATGATGAATAAGAAGAGCGGTATGCTCGGCGTGAGCGGTGTAACAAGCGATAATCAGGAAATAGGTAAGCTCGCAGCAGCAGGTCACGAGAGAGCGCAGCTTGTTGAGAGAATGTACTCGCATCAATTAACAAAGCTTGCAGGCGGATATATCGCCGCTATGGGTGGCGCTGACGCTATCGTATTTACCGGCGGAATCGGTGAGAACAACGGAAGCTACAGAACGTACCTCTGTGAGAAGCTTGCTTTCCTCGGTGTTAAAATCGATGAGGAAAAGAACAAGATTCGCGGCCGTGAAATCGATATTGCAACACCCGACTCTAAGGTTCGCGTGCTTGTAATTCCTACAAATGAGGAGCTTGTAATCGCAAGAGACGCCCTTGCAATTCTCAACTCTCTCAAAAAATAAAAAATAATCGGTTACACGGGGTAAATCTTACCCCGTGTAACGTTTACAGGTGAAAATATGTACGATGAATTGACCGAAGTAGACATTAAAAAAATGGAAGAGGAGATAAAATATCGCGAGAGTGTGCTTGCGCCGCTGCTTCGGGAGGAAATGCGCCGCACTCGCGAATTCGGAGACCTCTCCGAAAATGCCGAATACAAAGAAGCGAAAAGAGAAAAACGCAAAAACGAGAGCCGAATTCGTTATCTTTGCAATATGATAAGAACCGCAAAAATTATAGACGTAGAAAAACAAGAGGGAAGAGTGGCCCTTTTTGACAAGGTAACGTTCTATAACGAGAAAGCCAAGGCCGAGAAGACGGTGCAAATAGTAACAACCCTGCGGCAAAATCCACTCCAAGGCTGCGTAAGCAAGGAATCCCCGCTCGGTATGGCCTTGATGGGGGCAAAAGAAGGCGAAAGAAAACAAGTACGAGTAAACGACACAATGTCATACTACGTCAAGATTTTAAAGATAGAGAGGGGTATAGACGACGACACCCTGCCAATTTCGGGATTCTGAAATTTTGCAAAATTCGTTGAAGATTCAACTCGCTCAATCGCCGTATGGAAATCAATATACCGATATGGAGAAAACATGAAAAAATATACCATTGGAATTGACTTTGGAACGCTATCCGCCAGATGCGTGCTTGTAGATTGCGATGACGGCAAGGAAATCGCAACTCACACATACAATTATCCACACGCGGTAATGGACGAAGCTCTGCCGTGCGGTAAAAGGCTGCCGCCGCTTTTTGCGCTCCAACACCCCGCCGATTACATAGAGGCTTTTGAAAACGCGGTAAAAAGCACCGTATTAAAATCCGGCGTAGACAAGTCGGATATAAAAGGACTTTGCATAGACTTTACCGCTTCCACCGTTTTGCCGATAGACAAAAACGGAATGCCGCTATGCTTTCTTGAAAAATACAAAAGTGAGCCTCACGCCTATGTAAAATTGTGGAAGCACCACGCCGCTCAGCCCGAGGCAAACGAGATAAATTCTCTTGCGGAAAAAATGGGTGAGAGCTGGCTTGCCGTCTACGGAGGCAAAACGTCATCGGAATGGATTTGGCCTAAAATTCTCGAAACGGCGAAAAAAGCTCCCGAGGTTTACCGTGATGCAGACATGTTTTTGGAGGCGGGAGATTGGCTCTCCTACCAAATCACAGGCAATAAAAAACACAGTCTTCCGTTCACCGCCTATAAATCTCTTTGGAACGAGAATAACGGCTACCCGTCTAACGAATATTTCAAAAATCTCCACCCCTCCCTTGACGGCGTAATCGGAACGAAAATATCCGAAAGCATCTCCAAGGTAGGCGAAAAATTCGGACTTTTGAACGAGTACGGCTCAAAGCTTACCGGACTTCCGATCGGTCTCCCCGTGGCTACTACAATGCCCGATGCCCACGTGTCTATGTCCGCCTTAAACATCACGAAGGAGGGGGAACTGATCATAATCATAGGAACTTCGTCCTGTCACATAGTTCACAGCAAAGAGGAAAAGAGCGTAAGCGGAATTTGCGGCTATGTGAAAGGCGGCGTTATCCCCGACATCTACACCTATGAGGCGGGACAGTCCGGTGTCGGCGATATATTCGATTGGTTTGTGAAAAACAACCTGCCGTATAATTACTTCAAAGAGGCAGAGGAGAGAAAAATCAACCCCCACGCTCTTTTGAGAGAAAAAGCTTCGCGCCTAAAAGCAGGAGAGAGCGGACTTATAACTCTCGATTGGCTTAACGGAAATCGCAGCACGCTTGACGACGGTGAGCTGTCGGGCTTGATTCTCGGCTTGACACTTCGCACAAAGCCCGAAGAAATATACCGCGCCTTTCTTGAATCCACCGCCTTTGGCACGAAGGTCATAATCGACAATTTTGAAGAAAAGGGAATACGCGTAGACAGTATTAAAATCTGCGGCGGAATTGCCCTGAAAGATGAATTGTTAATGCAGATTTACGCCGACGTCACCGGCAGAACTCTGCAAATCTCGGGAACTGCCCAAGCAGGCGCTTTGGGTAGCGCTATATATGCAGCGGTCGCAGGCGATGTTTACGAAAACATAGAAACCGCCGCAGAAAAAATGAGCGCCCCCTTCGTTAAAACTTATATTCCCTCTGAGGAAAGCCACAAAGCCTACGCCGAGCTTTACCAAGAATACAAAAAGCTCTATAACTACTTCGGCAAAGGTGAAAATACCGTTATGAAAAAACTTATGGGAAAATAAAAAATGGCCAAAACTATGATTTTACTTCACAGTTTTGGCTATTTTTTGTAAACTTTAATTTCCTTTTACAAGTTCTTTCGCAATTTCAGACGCAAGTCTTGCGTTGTTGAAAACGAGTTGAATATTGCTGTCAAGCGAGTCTCCTTTTGTCAGCTCCTTGATTTTTGCAAGGAGATACGGAGTCGTTTCCTTTCCGGAAATTCCAAGTCTGTTTGCTTCGTCTACGGCTTTATCAATCACCGAATTAATTTCGTCCTTTGGCATAGAATATTCCTCGGGTATAGGATTTGTCACCAGCATACCGCCCTTCAAACCGAGCTCGAGCTTGATTTTAAATGCGTCTGCAATTTCCTTTGGAGTATCGAGCCTATAATCTACCTTAAAATCCGACTCCCTCGTATAAAAAGCGGGGAGCGTTTCCGTTTTATAGCCTATAACGCTGACGCCCTTCGTTTCAAGATATTCAAGCGTCAAGCCGAGGTCAAGTATGGATTTTGCCCCTGCGCAAACCACCATAACCTGTGTGTTCGAAAGCTCTTCCAGGTCTGCGCTTATATCCATAGTCTTTTCCGCGCCTCTGTGAACACCGCCTATTCCGCCTGTGGCAAAAACTCTTATTTTAGCCATATCGGCAATCATCATAGTTGTAGTTACGGTAGTGGCGCCGTCCTCACCCCTCGCAAGCAAAACGGGAAAGTCTCGTCTTGATGCCTTTGTGACTGCCTGCCCCTTTTTGCCGAGATATTCTATCTCATCTTTTGATAGGCCCGCCTTTAATTTGCCGCCGATAATAGCAATGGTAGCCGGCACGCAACCACACTCTCTGACCAAATCCTCAACCGCCAGCGCCGTCTTGACGTTGTCGGGATACGGCATACCGTGTGAAATTATCGTGGACTCCAAAGCAACGACGGGAATACCTTTTTTGAGCGCGCGTTTCACTTCATCACCCAAAACCAAATATTTTTTTTCTGACATTTTAATCTCCTGAAAATCGTTTTCACATTTTAAAAACAACTGCATATAATAAATATATCATTAAAATTGCACAAGGTCAATAGCATTTTTTTGAACAAAAGTAAAAATAATACAAAAATTTGATAAAAATGCATAAAAAAGACTTGAAATTTGCCAAAAAATGTGTTAAAATAGACACCCTCGCAAAAAATAAGCAAAAAATAATAAAGGAGAAAATTAAGATGTCAGAAATCTCAATCAAAAAATTAAATGAACAAATGACGAAATTTCCGCAAGAGACGATTTTGGCATCCGAGGAAAGGTATAAATCTTTAATAGCAGACGTAGCAGATAAAGTAGCATCGAATGATAATATTAGAATTATTCTTTTGGCCGGGCCGTCGGGTTCAGGAAAAACTACAAGCGCAAATCTTCTCTCGGACGACCTGAATGAGAAAGGAAAAAAGTGCTTCGTAGTCTCTCTTGACGATTTTTACAGAGATGCGGGAGACCCCGAGTACCCAAAACAGCCCTCGGGCGAGCGCGATTACGAGTCGCCGTTGGCTCTTGATATTCCCTACCTTGTAAAGACGCTTACGGATATTGCCGAATGCCGCGACTTTACTTTGCCGAAATACGATTTTAAAGTCGGAGGAAGAGTCTCGGTTACAAAATACTCAAAAATGACACACGGGTGTGTAGTAATCGAGGGGCTTCACGCCCTTAACCCAATAGTTTTTGAGTCGCTTCCCAAGGAGGCGGTTTATAAAATTTTCATCTCCGTTTCCACCAATATCACAAATAAAGAAAAAAGACTCATCTCAGGCAGAAAGATGCGTTTTATTCGCCGAATGGTAAGAGATAATCTCTACCGCGCGTCAAGCGCCGAGCGCACCCTCTCAATGTGGGAAAACGTTCTCGAAGGCGAAAATAAATACCTATATCCGTTCAGAGATAACGCCGACATATCCTTCAATACCTTCCACGACTTTGAGCTGTCGGTAATGAAGGACTTCGCCCTCAACCTGATAAGCGACGAGCTCGCAGAAAAAAATCCATACGCCAAGACCGTAAAACGCGCCCTATTGGCGTCGGTCTCTGCTCCGGAATCTATGATACCCCAAGACTCGCTGATACGCGAATTTATCCCCGGCGGTATTTACGAATCACTCTATTGATGGGATATTTTGCGAAATACTGCGTTAAAGCGGCGGCTCATTTGAGTCGCCGTATTCATATACGGCTTCATCTCGTTCGCTTGCTTTGCCTTGTCTTTCACAAAATTCTCCTCATCAAACCTGCGGGTATAATTCACCTTCTCAAACTAAACAAGCAAAAGACCTCCGCTTTCGTTAAAGCAGAGGCTTTTTGTTTTTTGCTACGTCTCGCCGCTAAATTGTATTAGCGGTGAGCTTTATAATAAGGTCTGTGTCGTCGGGCTGAATTTTCGCCTCGTGTGCGGATTTATTTCGGACGACCTTTCCGCATTTGTCGCATTTGTGTATGATGATATAACCTTTTTTGAGGTCGGGAATTGCTGAAATAGGTCTCAGAATTCCGTGGCAGGTGTTGGCTCTGTCTCCGGGATTTATGTCAACGTGCAGCGAGCAAAGACAAAACGGACAGTGATTTCTTGAAGTGTAGCCGAGAGGCAGCACCTCTTTTTTGCAATTTTCACAGATAAAACCGTTATCGTTTTTGGAAAAACGCTTCTGTTCCATAAATTTTCTCACTTTCCAACGCAGAATTTTGCGAAAATGTCAGACACAACCTCGTCTGATACACCGCGTCCGTCAAGCTCGCCGATTTCGCCTAGGGCTAACTCGACGTCCGAGCCTGCTGCATCTTGGGCTATGCCGATTTTGAAGGCGTTCAGGGCATTTTCAACAAGTGAAATGGCAACCTCCACCTTGGCGTTTTGCCTTGCGGTAGAGATAATAACATCGGAATTAGGAGCGATTTTTTCATCTGTGAAAAGCCTGTCTATAAGCTCTGTGAGGGAGGAAAGTGCCGCCCCGCTGTCCTTCTTTGCGCTGACATAAATTACGTTTTCAAAGGCGGAGTCAATCCTGCTTTTGTCGATTTTTTCTTCAAGGTCGCATTTGTTAACAATGGCAATCGCCGTTGCGTTTGAGGCGCTCTTTAATTTGAAAATTTCCTCATCCTCCGCAGAAAAGGGACTCGAAGCATCGAAAACGCAAATCAAAAGCTCGCAATTTGCAGCTCTATTTTTTGCTCTGTCAATGCCGATTTTTTCCACCTCGTCGGCGCTCTGCACAGAGCGAATTCCAGCGGTGTCCGATAGATTGAGCAGAACTCTTCCGAGAGGAACCTGTCCCGTGAGGACGTCGCGCGTCGTGCCTTCAATGTCGGTGACAATAGCCAAATCGTCACCGAAAATCAAATTATAAAGACTGCTTTTTCCCACGTTGGGCTTTCCGCAAATAACCGTGTCTATACCTTCGTTAATTGCTCTGCCTGTGCGATAGGATTTTTGAAGATTTACAAGCTCGTCCCGTATTTTTTCAAGTCGGCAGATGCATTCTCCGTCGGAAAAGTCTCCGAGGTCCTCGTCGGGATAATCTATCCTTGCGTAAATCGACGAGAGAAGCTCGCGGAGAGCTGCGCGTATTTCCGCGATTTTTGAGGCGAGCCTTTTACGTGAATCACCGGAGGCGAGTTTGAGCTGCTCGTCACTTTTGGCTTCAAGCAGAGTGCCGATAGCCTCCGCCTCCGTAAGTGAGAGCTTTCCGTTAATAAAAGCGCGTCTTGTGAACTCACCCGCCTCGGCAGGTCTGGCGCCAAAAGCAAACAGAGCTTCAAGCACTCTCTTTGTGACAAGTACGCCCCCGTGTATAGATAACTCCACCGTATCTTCCCCCGTATATGAGGCGGGAGAAGGGAAAAACGTCAGCATTCCGTCATCTAATCGACGGTTTTTGTAAACCACGTCACCGTAAATTTGATGTCTTGGCGGATAATCAAAAATTTTTCTTTTTCCCTTAGGGACGAATATCCTTTCGGCAATTTCAAAAGCCCCTTCACCGCTCACGCGTATAATGGCAACCCCACCCTTTCCGGGTGGGGTTGAAACTGCCGCAATTACGGCGTTAAGCATTACTTTATTTCCTCGTCAACAAAAAGATTTTCGTCGGACTCGTCGGGAATCGTGGTCTCGCAGGCAACTACCTCGTTTTCATCGCCCTCTGCCGATGCAACTTGTTCAACAGCACCGATGTTGGCAGACGTGTCATCCTCGTCCTGCGCGAATTCTTCAATAAGGGAGGTCTTTTTTTCTTCTTCAAAGACGCCCTCAGGCTTTTTGTCTGTAAGGTAAATTACGATTTTTCTGTTTGTGTCAGAACCGATTGAATTGGTGGAAACGCCCTCTATTCCTTGAACCTCGGAGTGAATAATTCTTCTCTCGTAAGCGCTCATAGGTTCGAGCATAACGCTTCTCTTGTTTTTGAGAGCCTTCGCTGCCATTCTGCGAGCGAGGGCGCGGAGAGCCTCCTCTCTCTTGGCTCTGTAACCTTCAATATCAATAGTTACTCTGCTCTTGTCCTTCTCACCGTGAGCATTCTTCTTTGCGCTGGCGAGATTAGCGAGGTATTGAAGCGCGTCGAGTGTATCGCCGTGATGTCCTATAAGAGCGGCAGCGTCCTCGCCGCTGATAATAATTCTGCGCGTGCCGTCTTCAAGGGTATAGAGCTCTGCGTCTGCGTTGAGACCGATGTCGTAAATAAGTGTCTTAACGAAGTCGAAGGAGCAGTCATCACCCAAAGAAACCTCGCGACGTTCCATTTTGAGCTCCGCAGGGGAAACTGCGGGGGTGTGTGATTTTTTCTCACCCTGCTTTTTGTTTTTATTGTGTTTTTTGTTGGAATTTTGCTTGTTTTCGGGCTTGTTTTCAGCCTTTTTTTCGGATCTGTTTTGGTTTTTGTTTTCGTTTTTCTCTCTGCGAGGCTTGTTTCTCTGATTTCTTTCTTCTGCGGAATCGGGAATTTCCATATAAGCCTTAACCTGAGCGGGCTTAACGCCGATAATGCCGAAAATACCCTTGCTTCCCGCGTGAATAATTTCAAAATTTACATCGTCAAGAGGACCTGCTCCGAGAGCGGCTCTTGCATTTTCTTGCGCTTCGGTAATGGTCTTACCGCTGGCAACTATCTCCTTAATCATATATAATAGCCTTTCTTATCAGTCTTTAATTTCGGGAATATCTTGCGAACTGTTGGTTTTTCCCTTGGCGGTGTTGGTTTTCACCTCAGGGAGCTCATCATAATCGTCCTCGTCAATGTAGTGGAGGGATTTATATTTTGGCTGAGACTTTATAGCCTCTCTTTGAGCCTTTTCGGCTTCCTTTTCAGCCTTTCTCATTTCTTTGATTTCTTCTTCCGTAAACTTAGGAAGGGGCATAACCTTTGCGATAATCAATGTTTGAATTACCGCCAAAATAGATTGGTAAATCCAGTAAAGACCGAGCATACCCGAAAAGCCGAAAGCAAAGAAAAGCGTCATCGCGGGCATCATAAAGTCCATCATCTTCATAGACATCTGACCTTGCGCGTCTTGACCTTGGAGCTGAGCGGGGTTACCGTTAACCTTTCTTGAAATCCACATAGTGAACCACTGTGAGAGGGCGGCGAGAACAGGAATTACCACAAGCCAGGAAATTTCCTTAATGCTTGGAGTGAGAGCGAGGTTCAGGCCGAACAAATTAAAGTTGGGGAATGCGTTAATATCAATTCCCGCGACCATAAGCGCAGTAAGCTGTTGGTCGTTCAGCCCGGCGATAGTGCCTATAAGACCGATTTGGTCGCTTGCGCCTGCCGCGTAGCCTGTAATTTCGCACATAGCTTCAATTTCGGCTTCGGTTAAGTGTACGATGTAGGTGAGCGGGTTTCTTATAACTGTGTAAAGCAGAACGATTAATATCATCTGGAAAATCATAGGAAGGCAACCCGAAAAAGGACTGTATCCCTCTTTCTGTTGCAGCTGCATAATTTCTTCCTGCTGTTTTCTGAGTGTGACCTGGTCGTTTCTACCCTTATATTTTGCTTTGATAAGTTGAATTTTGGGTGTCAGCTTCGCCATCGCTATCTGATTTTTTTGTTGCTTGATAGTGAGGGGAAGGAATACGATTTTAAACAAAAGCGCATAGAAAATCAGCGCTAACGCATAATTTCCACCTGTAATTTTACTGAAAAAAGTCAGTAAAGTACCTAAAATGTTGTAAAGCCAAGTAAACATTTTTATTGGTTTTCCTTTTCTTTATTAGTTATCTCGGTATCCTCTGTAATTCTGTTTTTGGGATTTCTGAATCCTCTTTCGGGTACGGGGTCGTAACCGCCTTTGCAAAATGGATTGCAGCGCAATATTCGCCATACCGTAAGTATAAATCCCACAAAAAAGCCACGTTTTTGAAATGCCTCAATGGCATAGGCGGAGCAGCTTGGAGTAAATCTGCAACAGGACGGTTTCAGAGGAGATATAAATTTTCGATACAGGCCCACAAGCCAAATCATTATGTGTTTCATAATGCTTTATACATACCGAGCTTGGTGAATGCGACATCAAGCTGTTCTTTGATGTCTGTGCTTTTTAAGTTTACCGACGCAGTTCGCGCGGCAATAACGATTAAAAAGCCTACCTTTAAAGGCTTTTCCTTTTCGAGAGAACGGAGCCCCTCTCTCATAATTCTTCTTAAACGGCTTCTGACCACCGCGCCCCCCAGTTTTGTAGAAGTGGTAAGACCTATGCGGTTCACCGTAATTTTTTCGGGGTGGGCCTTGGCGAGCCTCTTTGATGCGTAATCAGGTAGTACGTATACTGCAAGAGCCGACGTCAAAGCTCTTTTTCCCTTAGCGTATGCCTTTGAATATAAGTGATTTTCACATATAGCGGTGAATTTCATAAAACACCTCTTGTCAAAATTTCCGTCGTTAAACAAAAACCCCGATAAAATGGCAAAATACGCATTTATCGGAGGATTTGTGTCAAGTGACTGGAATTAGTAAGTAAGACGGGCTCTTCCTTTGGCGCGTCTTCTTTTAAGAACTTTTCTTCCGTTGGAAGTAGCCATTCTCTTTCTGAAACCATGTTCTTTCTTTCTTTGCAATTTCTTAGGCTGATATGTTCTCTTCATGGTGCACCTCCTTGATTTGTATTAACGTCAGGCATTAAAAAACGCCGTTCTTGCGCACATACGCATTAAAGCACAATACATTATAACCATTTTTTTCCCGTTTGTCAAGGCTTTTTCGGATAATTTTTAAAACAAAGAATTTATATCTATTCTATATATTGACTTTTGTAAGGGTTTCTGTTAGAATAATTCATATATTATTGAGATGAGGTGCAGTATGAATAAGGATATTGAAAGAATACTGATTTCACAAGAGGACCTTGATAAAATTACGAGTAGGCTTGCAGCTGAAATTGATGAGGATTATCAAGGCGAGGACAAGCAGCTTCTTTTGCTGTGTATCTTGAAGGGCTCGCTGATGTTTATGAGCGACCTTATGAAAAAGCTCACCGTTCCTCTTGAAATTGATTGTATGCGCGTTTCGTCTTACGGCGCAGGTACCGAGAGCTCGGGAAGCATCAATATCATTTTAGACCTCATACGCCCGGATATCAACAAATGCGACATATTGATTATTGAAGATATAATAGACAGCGGAAGAACGCTTTCATATCTCATGAGCTACCTCAAAGGAAAGGGAGCGAAGAGTGTGCGCGCCTGCACGCTGCTTGACAAACCCAGCCGCCGCGTTGTAGATTTCACCCCCGATTATGTGGGAGTTGAAATACCCGATGAGTTCGTCGTGGGATACGGACTCGACTATGCCGAGAGATACAGAGCCTTGCCCTATGTGGGAATTCTTCGCCCAGAGGTCTACGGGAGAAAATGAGAAAATATACCGTCGGCCTATACACCTTGGGCTGCAAGGTGTCACAGTACGAAACCCAAGCAATAGAGGAGGGCTTTGAAAAGGCGGGGTATGAAATTCTGCCCTATGGTGAGAAGTGCGATTTTTACGTAGTGAATACCTGCACGGTTACCGCCGAGAGCGACCGTAAATGCAGACAGATTATAAGACGCGCCGCGAGAAAAAATCCGAACGCGCATATACTTGTTTGCGGTTGTTATAGTCAGAGATGTCCCGACGAGCTATCTAAAATAGAGGGCGTATCCTCCGTATTCGGAACTCACGACAAAATGCGGCTTGTAGATGCGGCAAACGAAATAGTAAAAAAACTTGAAAAAGGTGAGAAAATTGACACAGTTATGGGGGTAAAGCCTCATAAGGACGCAATCTTCGAGCCTATGAGCATAACACGCGCCCCAAGGACACGCGCTTATGTAAAGATAGAGGACGGCTGCGACAGCAAATGTACGTACTGCGCTATCAAGGAGGCGAGAGGGCATATCCGTTCAAAGCCCAAGGACGACGTTATTGCGGAGGTTGAAGCTCTCGCCGAAAACGGAACCAAGGAAATCGTGCTTACGGGAATTGAAATTGGCTCTTACGGTAAGGATTTTAAGGAAAAATACGACCTTGCCGACTTGATTTTGGAATTAGATAAAAGAAAGAGCGCAGAGCAAATCAGAATAGGCTCGCTCGCTCCCGAGCTGGTAGACGAAACCTTTGTGGAAAGGATTCGAGAAGCTCGGATACTGTGTCCGCATTTTCACCTCTCCGTGCAGAGCGGTTCAGACAAAATCTTACGCCTTATGAAGCGGAGATATACCGCAGAACGCGCTCTTTCGGTGATTGAAAATATAAGAAAGAACATTAAAAACGCCCAATTCACCACCGATGTGATGGTAGGATTTCCCTATGAGGACGAGACCGAATTTTTAAAAACTCTTGAATTTGTCAAAAAAGCAAGATTTCTTGACGCTCACGTTTTCTCATACTCAAAAAGAGAGGGGACGGAGGCATGCTATTTTGACTCGCAGGTTCCAAAGAGCGTCAAAGAAGAGCGTTCCGCGCGTCTTTTGAAGTTAAAGAACCAAATCCGCGATGAAATATTACAGGAAATGTTGGACAAAAAGGAGAGCCTTTACGCTCTCGCGGAAACCTTTGAAAACGGCGTTTATATCGCCCATACCGCCTCTTACGTCGAGGTTTCGATTGATGCTCGAAACAGCGCGGATCTTCACGGAAAAATCGTTAAGGTGTACCCCGTGTCGCATAAAAACGGCATTTTGAATTGCAAAATAGATAATAATACTTAAAGTTTTGGAGATAAACGAGATGAAAAACACAGAAAAAACAATGGACAAAGTCGTAGCACTTTGTAAAACTCGCGGATTTATTTTTCCCGGTTCTGAAATTTACGGCGGACTTGCAAACTCTTGGGACTACGGTCCTCTCGGAGTTGAGTTCAAGAACAACGTAAAGCGAGCTTGGTGGAAAAAATTCGTCCAGGAGTCCAGATACAACGTAGGTCTTGACTCTGCAATAATTATGAACCCGCAGGCTTGGGTTGCTTCGGGACACGTGGGCGGATTTTCCGATCCTCTTATGGACTGTAAGCAGTGCAAGGCGCGTCACAGAGCAGATAAGCTTATCGAGGATTACGCCTTCCAGAACGGCACTAACGATAACCCTGCCGGTTGGTCATTTGACGAAATGTCGGCGTACATCAAGGATAAAAACATCGCTTGCCCTCTTTGCGGAGGACACGAGTTTGCCGACATCAAAAAATTCAACCTTATGTTTAAAACTTCAATCGGTGTAACCGAGGACTCCTCGAACACGGTATATCTTCGTCCCGAAACCGCACAAGGTATCTTCGTGAACTTTCCGTCTGTTGCGAGAAGCACCAGAAAGAAGCTGCCCTTCGGCGTTGCCCAAATCGGTAAATCGTTCAGAAATGAGATTACCCCCGGAAACTTTGTGTTCCGTACCAGAGAATTTGAGCAAATGGAGCTTGAATTTTTCTGCAAGCCCGGAACCGACCTTGAATGGTTCGCGTATTGGAAGGACTACTGTCATAAGTTCCTTTTGAACCTTGGTATGAAGGAAGAAAATCTCCGTCTGCGCGACCACGATCCCGACGAGCTGTGCTTCTATTCCAAGGCTACAACCGACTTTGAATTTCTTTTCCCGTTCGGATGGGGCGAGCTTTGGGGCGTTGCGGACAGAACCGATTACGACCTCACGCAGCACCAAAACCATTCGGGCAAGGATATGACTTATTTCGACCCCGAAACAAACGAGCATTATATTCCTTATGTAATCGAGCCCTCTCTCGGAGCTGACAGAGTTGCTTTGGCATTCCTTGTTGACGCATACGATGAAGAGACGATAGGCGAGGGCGACGTGCGTACGGTTTTACATCTTCACCCGGCGCTTGCTCCCGTAAAATGCGCGGTTCTTCCGCTTTCCAAAAAGCTCTCCGAAAAGGCTCTTGAACTTTACGACGAGCTTTCGAAATACTTTGCTGTGGATTTCGACGAGACAGGCTCTATCGGCAAGAGATATCGCCGCGAGGACGAAATCGGAACTCCGTTCTGTATCACCTACGACTTCGAAACCGAAAACGACTCCTGCGTAACGATACGAGACCGTGATACGATGGAGCAAATCAGACTTCCGCTCAGCGAGGTTCGCGCGTATATCGAAAAGAAACTTGAATTCTAAACAGAACGGGTAGCCTAAAATTGAAAACCTGCGCTACCCCAAAAACATTAAGGACCGGAGGATTTTGGAGCCAAATTTTCGTTTGCGCCCAGGTGCGCCGGTCCTGATTATATACGGAGAAATATATGAATAACGTTACACGGATAGCCTCTTTCAGTGTTGACCACGACTGTATTACGGAAGGAATTTACGTGTCGAGGATTGACGGAGATATCACCACTTATGATATGAGAACCCGAAAGCCTAATATGGACGACTATATGTCAAATCTTGCTATGCATTCTTTTGAACATATGTTTGCGACTTATATCCGCAATAGCGAAATCGCTTCCGACGTCATCTATTTTGGACCTATGGGCTGTCAGACGGGCTTTTACCTTTTGATAAGAAATGCTGAAAACGGCAGGGTTCTCGAAGCAGTGAAGGACACTTTGGCAAAAATTGCAAACCACGAGGGAGAAATCTTCGGCAAGCGCCGAAAGGAATGCGGAAACTATAAAAATTTAGATATCGACTCGGCAAAAGCCGAGGCAAAGCGCTATATTCTTGCTCTGAATTTGAGAGAGCAAACCTTTGAATATCCAACGGGAGAATAATTATGCTTGATATAGGAATTATAGGGGCTATGGCCGACGAGGTTGAAATGCTCGTCGCCCTTCTCGAAGATAAAAAAGAAGAAAAGATAAGCGGAATATGCTTCTGCCGAGGAACGTTGTACGGCAAAAGCGTCGTTGTCGCAAAGTGCGGAATAGGTAAGGTTTTTGCTGCGTTGTGCGCGGAGGCGATGATAATAAAATACGCCCCAAGGCTTTTGGTTAACACAGGCGTCGGCGGAGGTATTGCGAAGAATTTGCATACTACGGATATCGTAATTGCCGACAAGCTGTGTCAGCACGATATGGATACCAGCCCGCTCGGAGACCCAAAGGGCATGATTTCGGGAATAAACCGAATATTTTTCGAATGTGATGCACGCGCGGTTGAAGTCATCAAGAAAAATGCGGATGCGCGAGGCTTCAACGCGGTAATCGGCACAATAGCTACGGGAGATAAATTTATCTCGAAAAAGGAAGAAGCAGATGCGCTTGCTTCCGAGTTCGGAGCGGCCGCCTGCGAAATGGAAGGCGGGGCAATAGCCCACGCGGCATTCGTTAACAACACCCCCTTTGCCGTGATAAGAGCGATTTCAGACAATGCGGATGAGGGGGCGAGTCTGTCCTACGCAGATTTTCTTAAAATAGCGGTAAAAAATTCTGCAATGTTAACCCTTGACCTGATAAAAGAATATTAATTAAAACGCACCCACGAGCATATACTGTCTCGGGGGTGCATTTTTTTTGCTGTATAAAAATAAAGTTAGACTGGAAATTTTAAAGGTGGGAAACTCGAAGGCGAGCGTTAAACTCTGCCACCCCGATTTTTCGGATACGGAAATTTCGACTTTTTACGAGAAGATTTTTGAGCATTACTTTGAAGCGGCGAGAGAAGCACTGAAAAAAAGCAAAATGTCATTTAGGGTTAATGTTAAAATCTCCCCTGCAAAAAGCGAAAAATACATAGCGTTTTCAAGAAAAACCGTCATTAAATTTCAAAACGCCTCAAAAGAGTTTCTTGAATACGATCTGTTTGAATTAAAGAGTAAAAATATAGTAAAGAATCCAAAAAGTATGACAAAACAAAGATTTTTTCCATCACGGAACGGATAAAATATAACTTTTTAATTCTCGCGCTGCTCGTTCCAAAACTCCAAAACGCGCTCGTTCAGCTCTTTTTGAGTAGAAACAAACCTCATCCCTGACCAAAGCTTAGGCATAATCTTTTTATAGATCGGGTCTGCAAATCTATCGTCAATCAACACTATGACTCCGGTATCGTCTTCTCGGCGTATAACCCGTCCCGCTGCCTGTAAAACGCGGTTTATTCCGGGGTAAATATAGGCGAATTGCTTGCCCTCTTCAAATTTTTCATCATAATACGCTTGAATTGCCTCTCTTTCACAGGAGAGACTCGGCATACCTATTCCAATGATAATCGCCCCTATCAGAGCATCGCCCGCGAGGTCAATTCCCTCGGAGTATATACCTCCCATAACGCAAAATCCTATTAAATATGAGTGACTTTCTTTTGAAAATTCCGACAGAAAGTCCTCTTTTTCTTTTTTGCTCATATCCTTCGTTTGAGTAAGAACCTTAATTTTAGGATATTTTTCTCTAAAAAATGCGGATAGCTTATCATTATATTCAAAAGAAGGAGAAAAAACCAGATAATTGCCTCTTTTTGCGGATACCGTAGCGGCAACAGTTCGGCAAATTGCCAAAAGGCTGTCTTCTCGTTCGGAATATCGGGTGCTGATTTTATCCATAATTGACACCGAGACTTGACTTGAATCAAAAGGCGAAGGGAGTTCAAGAATTTGCGATGAATTGTCTGCTCCAAGTACGCTCTTGTAGTAATAAAGAGGGGCAAGCGTAGCGGAGAAAAAGACCGCGCTTTTTCCTTTTTTCAGCCTCTCCTCGATGTCGCGCCCCGGATCAATACAGAATACCTTCGCACGAATTTCTCGGTTTTCAAGATACAAAAACAACTCGTAAGATGAGGAAAAACGGTTGATGGCGGAATTGAAGGCTTTAATTTTAAAGAGATATTCTCGGATGAATTTTATGCGCTTGTCCTTTTCTTCATCCTTGGAGCCAAACTCAATAAGAAGCGCGTTTTCGCAGTGAAAAATCAACTCCGAAAAGCAGTCGTAAAATTCCTTTGGAACTTCTTTGAGATGAGCAAACGAGCTTTCGCTGCCGTCATCGCTTTTATACAAATTTTCTTTTAAGTATGGATATGTTATGTCGTAAAAACGGGTAGCCGTATCGTTTGAAATCGCTCTGAGGCTCGAATGTTCGCCAATGATTTGGCTTTTAATCGGGAGCATAATATCATCAAATGATAATTCTGCCGAGTACATTTCTCTGGCCCTATCGGGCAAATTGTGCGCTTCATCAATCAAGAATACGAACTCTCCGCCATCGTCAAAATAGCGTCTAATGTAAACATTAGTGTCAAAAATATAGTTGAAATCGCAAATTATAACATCGCAAAGCTCGCTATAAGCCAAAGATAATTCATAAGGGCAAACCGAATGTTCCTTCGCCGCTCTTTTTATCTCTTTTTCCGTGACAACAGGCAGTTTTTGTCTGTATAAATCCATAACCGCACTTGATAAATTGTTAAAATCACAGTATTTACACAGCTTTTTACTGTTTTTGCACACAGAGTTGTTTATACAGATTTTCTCTTTTGCAGTGAGTGTAATTCCAAGAATTGTAACCTCTTGTTTACAAAAAAGCCGTATACACTCCTCTGCTGCTAGCGCAGTAGTGGTTTTTGGGGTGAGATAAAACGCCTTTGAAATTTTCCCCTCGCCTATGCTTCTGACAGCAGGGTAAAGAGCAGATACCGTCTTTCCCGTTCCTGTCGGGGCGGTTGCGAAAAGAGTTGTGCCGTGAGATATGCTTTTGTGCGCGCTTTGTATGAATTCCTTTTGAGACTCTCTGAGTGTCTTGTAAGGGAATTTTAGTTTTCTCATTGAGGGCAGCCTCTTTGTGACTCTCTCAATTTCCGGCTTTGCGTAAATTGATACTGCAAAAATACATTTTTCAAAAAATGCCGTCAGCTTGCCGATTGAAGCGCTCTCGGATTTTTTTTCGTATTCGCCGCTCTCCGCGTTAACGTAAAGCGTGTTTATGCTCACCGATTTTAAGCCGTGAATTTTTGCATAGAGATATGCGAAAATGAAAGCCTCGCCCCGCGCCTGCTCTTTGAGCTCCTTTGGCGTTCTTTTAGGATTAAAATTGCCTTCGCAGATTTTCGTGACGGTTGAGCTTTCCGCCTTGTCGATTTTAGCGGTGAGTTTAAAATTGTACCCGTCCAAATTCAGTATTTCTTCGATTTTATAGCCGGGATCATTTTCTAATAAGAGCCGTCTCGTATATGCGCTTGGCGCGCCGGTCCCAATATCCTCCTCGTCGAGAGGAAGGGACGCGCAAATACCCCGTCTTGCAGTCCTGACGAATTCCTTTAATGAAATGAGTATGCAGTTTTCGTGCTCCAAGTATTTCAAGCGCGTCCCCCCTTTTTTTGTTTGTAATAACCTAATTCAGTTTATCACATAGTGAAAGGAAAGTCAATCCTTTACCCCCTCGGTACTGCTTAAAAACGCCTTCAAAAGCCTTGTTTTTGTATCGAGCCAAAGACAAACGCTGCGTTTTGTGTAGTTGTAGCCGTGGGAATAACCCTTAAATCCGATAATCGGCAGAGAAGACAACTTCAAAATTCCGTCAATGATTTCAATCGCGCTGAGCGACTCCTTCGCCGAAAGAACTACCGAAACGGTGACCATCATACAAACGGTGGAGGGAATGAGTTTCAGCATCATAAATAAAAATTTAGTGCTTTCGGGATTTTTCAACTCACCGCGTTCGTTGATTTTGCCCTTTGTCAGCAGCACCGTAGGGGTGATTTTGCCGATTTTCATTCTATCCGCTTGCCTGAATGCCCTGACCGCCTTTTTATCGAACGGCGCTCCGTCTTTGTAGCTCTCGTATTCTCCGTAGGTATACCCAAATCTCATCAAGGCGTTTTCTCGGCGGTATTTCAATTCCTGTTCGGTGTAATCCTTGCAGAAGCTGCGTAATTTCTCGGTGTGACTTCCGTCTATTTTTTTAAGAACTTCCTCGTAGCTTTCTCTGGCCGTTTTGTATTCGGTTGTATCTTCGCCGAGTTTTTCTCCCGCTTCTTCAAGAGAAAAATAGGTGATATAAGAGGCAATCAGCATTAAAGTCATAAGACTCGTAAAGGTTTTTGTATGAAAGTCGCAGAAGGTAACGTCTGTAAAAATCACGAGAGTGGCGACCAAAAACGTAATCACAGCAATAACCCGTCCCGCGTTGTTTGCAAGATAAGAAAAACCGCGTTTGAAAACGTCTCCGCTTTCCAAAAGAGAAAAATCAATGTTGTTTTTCATCGCCGGGTTTACCTCTTGAAAGCCTGAAAAGGACAGAGCCGATTATATTGCCGATAAGTCCCACGAAGGATATTACAATCATCTGGTCTACAATTTTCGAAAGTGTTGTGAAAATCAGAAAAAATATCAACCAAAGCATACATACCGAAGGGGAAGAGAAGAGTCTTTTTACCGCGTTGTATAAAGGAACTGCCGACAGAAGAAGCAGCAAGAGGGTAAAGCCGCAAAGGGCGTATTCACGCCCCAGGCTTTTCCAAAGCGGAAAATAACTCAAAACTGCCGCGAGCGGCGGAACGGTACTGAAAATTATGGCGAGGAGATAGAAAAGTTTTCTCCGCATCGCTTCATTCCCCCTTGCCTATTTGTTCCTTCATAGCGGATATTTTTTCTCCCACGATGTCCTTCTGGTACTGCGGCAAGCCGCTTGTCATGAAAATATCGTAAAGCATATCGGTTTGAGCCATGAGGACGAGGTTGAATTTCTCTCGCTGGCTTTTTGACTCCTTCGCGTTTTCCAAATCGCTCTCGAGTTTTTCAAGCCTCTCTGAAAGAGCGTTCAAACATTTTTCCGTGTTCTCCAAATAAACTCCCGCATCGCCGAGTAATTTACAGGATTTGTCAAGCTGCTCTTCGCTGCTCTTCTTAATTTTAGACACAGACTCAGTAAGCTTACCGATTGCGGAATTCAGAGTCGGCAAAAGCCCCTTTTTATATGTAAATGCTAAAACGACCGAGCCGATAAAGGCGAGAGCGGATAGAATTTTATCGCTGTTTTCCACAGCTTCTCCGTATATTGAGGCGAAGAAATTTTCTTCGCTTTCAGTCTGATCTTCAACGGATATCTCCGCCGCGCTCGCAGATATTACTGTAAGCGACAGTGTTAAAATAAGCATAATGGCAAGTAAAAGTATTTTTTTCATTTTGTTGTTCCTTTCTCTTAAATTTCGGACAGAAACAGGCTTTTGCCTTCTATCCTTTCTTGTAATTTGCAGTTCTGTTTTTCGAGCTTTTCGACTCGGTTTTGTAAATCGTCAATGCAGGATATAAGTCCGATTATAGCCTCTACGTCGGGGCGATTATGCGACACGCCCCCCGTCTTAATGAGAATTTTGCCTATTACCTCCTGCTTTTTTTCTTGGGATAGAGTGGGGGAGTGAACTCCGTATTCCGCTTTGCAGAGATTGATTTCGCCCTTGCCGTTTTCAATCCGACAGCTTTTGCCGGCGCAGAGCAAGTATGCAGAGATAGGTTCGCTGAAAACAAAGCGTGTGGGGTGTCCTTGCCCCGTGATTTTAACACACTCGAATTTTCCGAGCTTTCTTTCATAGTAAACGGTTTGCATAGTCTCCTCCTTAAATTGCGATATTGAGAGACTCTGCGATTTTGTCCACGTCTTCTCTGAGCTTTGACAAATAAAGAGCTAGACTTTGATTTTCAAAGCAGGTTATGTATTCGATAAATCTTCCGCTTTTTATATCTGCAAATATATCCGACAGCTTCGGCGCGTCGCCAATGCCGGTATTCAGGCATACGGATATAGACTCGTCAACCTCTGCAAGAATATCTTCGATGAGTGAATTTAATCTCTCAACCAGAAGTAATGGCAAGGCGTCAAACGCCTCCTTCATTTGCGCGCTGGTGTAGCCTTTTCCGCCGTACTGCGTCGGCAGTGTCGGACGTGTTGGCAGTGATGCTATTCTTATTGCGTCTGCCTCGCTTTTGTAAATTGGTTTAGTTTTCATATTTCCTTCCTTATGTGTTTTTTATTCTTCCCTTGACGTAAAATCTGTACGACATAGAGGATATGCCGAACGGAGCTCGGAATTTGTTTGATGATACCTGTAACTGCTTTTCTATCCACCCCTTCTCCTTCTCTTTGAGAGCCACGCTGGAATAGTCGGAATTTATAAATGAGACTGACGAAAAATCGATTTCCTCGAAATTAATAATGCTATCTGGAATTTTAGAAATTTCCTCGTAGTCGGATTTATCGGTTTTAATCTCGAATTTTATATTTGCAGGCGCGAACACCCTCAATTTAGCGGAAAAGGAATTTTTAACCGTATTTTTCGTGAAATGCGGTATAGTGCAGTCGTCCATAACGCTTCTTACGACGTAGTTTGGAGAATGTCCTGCAAAATCGTAAAAATCACTGTGAATTTTAAGTGCGTTGCTCTTTCGGTATTCGTCTGCGTCAAAGCCCTCTTTTTCTGATATTCTTACAGGCGCTTGTCCTCTTTTGTCACTGTTGAAAAGGCATATATCACCATTTTCCGTGCCAAAGAATAAGAGGCTGTCCTTGTATGAGAAAATTGCGCTTTGAGGCTGCATTATTCCACCTTGCTTTTCTTCCGTTTGATATACCTCATAGCGATCGCCGTACTCGTAGGTGTAATAATGGATATTGCCGTAAGAATCGGTGCTGATGTGTACTTCCTTATCGGTGATTGCATCGGTATTGTAGTGAGTTCTAAATCCCGCCGTTCCCTCGGGCGAGTAGCGGAAAACCACACGCTCGTTTTTGTATGTAGCAACGCCGTTTATAAAATACCACTCGTACTCGTAGCTGCCCGTCTCGTGTCTGAAAATTTTTCGTGAGTCGGCGAGATACATTCTCTCCTTCGCCGCTACTACCAGATAACCGCGCCACTGCGCGAGATTTAAGCTCTCAAAGTCCTCGCTTAAAAGCTTGGGGTTGATATTGTGAGAGCGAACCTCAATGCTTTTTCCGTTTCCGTATTCGTTTTCCTTGACCGCGCATATTCCCAAATGGGATACGAAAAGAGGCGAGTCAAAGAAGGATATGGTATCGCCCAGAGCGCTCACACCGCTGTGAATATACGACACGGGGTATACCTTAGGTATAATATCTATACCTGTTTCACGGGGTGTATGATAGTATATACTGCCTCCTGTATCGTCGCCCTCCTTAAATACGGCAATGCTGTCTCCGATTGACAAAAGCGAGCGCACCTTGTACGTACCTACGCCGTCGTTAAAGTAGTTTAAAATGCCGAAATAGAGAGCACTGTTTCTTCCGCTTCTGTCTCTTTGAGAATAGAATACAGTGTTGGGCAGGTCAGGGTTTCCCGAGAGGAATATTCTGCCGTCAAAGCTTTCGCAAACCCGGCATTTTTTTATTGCTTCATCGCAAGGAATACTGTGTTCGGATATATAGCTTTGCGCGAATTTGCTGGCGGTAAATCTGCTTTTTTCCATTTTACCGTACACCTTGATTTCTTTTCCGTTCAAAGAGAACTTGTTATCTTCAAAAATAGTTATTCCTTGAATTAGAGAATCGCCCATTATAACGTTGAAATTCTTTGAAACTCCGCCTACCTTAACCGACAAAATGTTACAAGCCGGGCTGTAAATCGGGATTTGAATAGAGATAGAATTGTTCTCCTGCTCGTAGATTACAACGATAGGATTAAGAACGCCTGCATTTTCAACCTTGCTAAAATCGGTAGCCGTTCCCGAATAATTAATACTAGCCAAATTCTGACAACCCGAAAAAACGAGATCGCCTATTTTTTTTAGTCCTATACCGAAGTTGAACAGATAGAGCTGTGTGCAGCCTGCAAACGCGCGATCTTCGATTTCCTTCAAGCCTTCGGGAATTATTGCGCTTGTCAGATTAGTGCAGAATTTAAATGCGCTTGCGCCGATTTTGTCTATTCCTTCCGCAATCGTAAGCGTCCTTATATGCTCGTTTCTTTCAAAAGCCTTGGGTGCGATTTCCGTAACGCGATATGTACTCTCGCCGAGCTTCACCGTCGATGGAATATGAAGGCTGACGTCCTCTGTGAAATGTCCTCCTTTTACTCGGCAAGTTTTGTCTGTTTCGGAGGTTATGTCGTATTCTATTTCGGGACTCGCGGAGGCGTATGCATCGCAGTTTCCTATGTGCGTAATTTCATAAAAGTAGTCGCTGAGAAGATTTCTCTGTTCGTATTCCTCTCCGTTTACGTAAGTGGTCGGAACGTAGGGAAGATCGCTGTCCGAGTCAATATAAGAAACTTTTCCGTTACCGTCTATCACGGTTATTGTGTTTCCGTCGAGAATATAAAGGGAATTTCCGAAGTTGAAGCCGTGGCTCTTTTGATTTTGAAGATTGCCGATAGGATCCACAGATCCCTGATATTCCATGGAATCGTCAATCAGAAATCTGTATAGAGAAGTTCCCGCGTGAAAGACGATATATTCTGTTCCGTCGTTTGTCTTGTGAGAAAAAATCGAGTGAACCTTACGGCCGATACCCGCGTAAGCGATCTTTCTGAATCCGGGTATGCTCTCGATTAATTCTCCGCCGTCACCGTCGTAATCGCGGTACATGTTTTCAAGATAAGAGAATCTGTTGGAGGACGGAGAATTGTTCTCGCTGGTGAAATCAACTCCGCCCATATTTTTGTAGCAAACGGTGTATTCCGTAGGGGAGTCGGCTAAATAGTTTTTCTGTTTAACGCTCATAACTACGCCCACCCGTTAGTCAGAATTTTCTGTCCTTGGCTTTCTCGGCTATAAAATTTTGTCGCGGTCATTCCCTCGCGGTACATATTATAATAGTACTGCGATTTGCCAGCGTCGTCATCAAGCCAGACGTAAGACGCCGTCAAAAGCGGAAGCAAATGCTCACATTCAACAGGAAGGTCGATTTCCTTTTCTCCGTCGTTCAAGGTAAGCGTCTCGCAGGACCTTTTGTAGCTTATATTAACAATGCCTTCGTAGTGGTAAGGGACGGTCAAATGCTTTGAGGTTGCGGTAACGTCGTATAATAGCTCGCCGTTATTTCCCGTAGGAAAGGAGGAGAAAGAGATGAAGCGATTATCGTATTCTTTTCCATCAAACTCATAGTTGTCAAAGGGCAGCTTTATATCTTTTGGATTATCGCTGAATATTTCGGAAAACAAGGTCAAATCATAAATGCTGTAACAGAATTCACCCTTGAAAACCAGATTTGCTTCGCCAAAGACAAAACCCTTTGTGACGGTGCCGTTACCTGAAAACTCATATTCACGGATGCCAAAATCGTCTGTAAGAGTCATTTTGCCTGTGCCGAATGAGCGAAATATAAAAGCCTTTGCCGATCCGCAAAATTCCTTGCTCTCGCTACCGGAATGTAAATATTTATTCACATAAAGTTGATATTTTGCCTTACGGCACTCGACTTTCATGTTGGATATTACATTTCTTTCGGTAAATATTTGAGCAAGCGAACGGTTGACGGAGGAGACGAATGATGAGTCCAGCTCAATCGCTCTTTCAAATCCTAAGGCGCACACCTCTGCTTTTAATTCGTTTAGTGTCATTTCTTTTCCTTTCTGATAAAATTAAATTAGGCAGGCGCAAATTAGGTTACCCCGCATCACACCCGCCCGCACTGTTATGCGTGAAAACTGGATTTGAAGATTAGATATAATCGCAGGAGCTTGCTGAAATGTTGGTCGTAACGCGGAGAATGTGCTTGTACGAGCCAAATCCTACGCCGAAACGGCATCTTCCGTTCCAAATGTAGTTGCCTGTGTGGTTTTCAACCCAGTTTGTAATAGTGAGAGGAACACGGTTGAAGAACATATTGCCGCCGAGAGTTTCGTTGGCATCGCTTGACATAAGAATAAACTCGTCGTAAATGGTTGTCCAGTGAGGAAGAATAACGATATTCCACCTGCCGTAGTGAATGTTGATGTCGTTTTTGGAGCTTCCCGTTACGAACTCGCTGCCGCAAATCTTCTTAATCGCCTTTTCAAACTCAGGTCTGTTGCCGGGGAGAATGATGGTGTCTGCTACGTAGCCGAGGGGTTCGCCGTTTTCGTCAAGCATATTACGAAGCTTGTGGCTCGCTCTTGAAAGGAGCTCGTCCACCTTTTGTAAATTGATATATTCGCCCTCATCGTCATAGAGGTTTTCCAGCTTGAAGTAGTTGGCTTGAATACCGTTTTTGGTAGTTGTACCCCACTTGTGAGAGTTGGAGAAGAGGGGCACTGAGTCTCCTGTTGTAAGGTCGATTGTTGCGCCTGCGATAGATGTGCTTGGATTAGTCGCTTCGATAAGCGCCTTTTCGCAAATTTTGTCCATCGTCTTGTAGTAGGCTCTTGTGAAGTTTTCAATTCTGCGCTTTGAGTCGGCCGCAATACCGAAGTTTGCGTCCTCCATCATCTCTGCCGTGATTGAGAATTCCTTTGTGTACTGAATGTGTTCGATGAACTTACGATAGGTCTCCTCGGTGCTGTCAAGGATAGCGGGAGCGCCTTCCTTAGTGGCTTGGAAAATATCAAAGTCACTGTTTGATACAATGGTCTCGCCATATTTGTTGCTCTTTTCTACGTTGAACAACCAATTTCTGATACCGCCGTTTTTGGTGTATCTGTTGCTCTCGTGCTCAATCAACATCTTGATTGGGGTTTCGAGCTTTCCTATTGCGGAATTATTTAAACCGCTTGATTTTGAATAAACAAACATATTGGTCCTTTCCTCCTTATGACTCTAATCTTACTCTTATGAGTAAATTTTCTTTTGCGTTTAAAGTGTCTGTGATTACGAAATCGCCTTCCGGATCGAAGTGGAGGCAGCAATCGGTGGGAGAGTCGTTGTCCAGGTTAACTCTTGCGCCTACCTTGATGTTATCAAGCTCCTCTCTGCTGCATTTGCACTCGAATTCCATATCGGGTGTCACTTGGTAGCAGGAAATAGTGGCGTCGGTGTCGGAGGTTTTCCCTTTTTCTTCCATCGTAACGTAATACGGTTTTAAGTTTGAGGTGAGGTTTGTTAAACCGTCTGTCGTGTTTGAATAAGCGCAGCCTGCGTAGAAATGCATATTCGGCGTAATCTTGCGCTGTATTGGAAAGGGCACGCCTGTGGTTGAATTTGTTATGCTGATAAGTTTAAACATTTTTTAACCTTTCTGTCTTGTTACTGATTTGTATAGTTGTTGTATTTGAGCGTCGCTCATATCTGGGAACAGTTCTCTCGCTTCTTCCATTTCTGCCCGTGTCATAGCAGAGCTTATGTTTTTTATGCTTTTGGGCATGGATGTAAGCAGATGAGAACGGTTGTCAAAATTTTTTCTCGTTCTTCTCGTGGCGAGATAAGCCTCCTCCGGAGAGAGTCCGAGGTCTCTCAGCTCAGCATATCTCATAGGGTTTTCAAGCTCGGTGATATCCTTTATCTCCGACAGTTCCTGAAAATTTTCCGCGAGCTTGCGAAGGTCGTCTTCAACGATTTTTTCATAGTCCACCGTCTCTTGAAGGTCATCTGCGGTGTTTTCGCAGAGTGGTTCATCCACGCTTTTTTCCTCTTTGGAAATTTCTGCAAATTCGCTTTCGGAAACAGCTTTTTCGAAATTCAAAATTTCATCCATATTACTTGCTGCCTTTCACTCTGAAATCGCCGCTTGTGGTCTTTGAAACGGCCTTGACGGTGTTCTTTTGGGGAGAAGGGGCGCTCACCTTTTCAAATCCTGTTACTCGGTAAGCGTTTGAAACTTGGTTTTGGCTGTTTTTCTTCTTCATTTTTCTTTCCTTTCTTATCTTGAATTTGGGATTAAATTATCCATATAACTGTCGTCGGAATATGAATAATGCTCGTTGTACTTGATTACAAAATCGGCTATCTCGTCGGCTTCGGCTTGCGAAAGACCGCTGAACAGCGCGTAAAGCCTTGCCTCGCTTGAAGTCATATTGTTCTTTATAGCTAGATTGCCGATTTCCTTTTTGATCTCGTTTTTGGTTATTCCGGTAGTCAATTTTGCAATCTCGCGCGCTGACTCGGCGTCAACTCCGGCGCTGACAGCATAGTCAAAGGCATCGTCGTAGCTTGTGATTTTTTTACTTAAAAGCTGGTTTGCAATATCCTTTTTCAACTTACCTGCTTCATTTTGCTTGCTTGTGATATAATCGCTGTACGACTTGATGTTTTTTCTTTGATTATCCGCATAATCCATAAGGGCGTCCGCCTTGCTTTTTTGTAAGGTTTGATACGCCTTTCCGTTTATGTAATCGGAATAACCGCTTCCCGAAAGCCCCTTTGAAGATAAGCTCTCTGACAGAGCGCCGTATCCGGACAGCGCCTTTTTGTAGTCTGTCTCCGCGTTTTTGATATTGCTGTCGTAGATTTTTTTCGAGTCTATTCCATAGGTATCAACCCAGTTTTGATAACTATTGTTTGCAGTATTTGGCTTTTTGGAGCTCATACGGTTCTTCAAAAAATTAAAAATTCCTCTGATCGCTTTCAATGGCTTCTCCTTTCTTTCCCTCAACCAAGAGGGTGAAATATTCTACGTTCTCTCTTGCGTAGGGGTAGTGCGCCCTCTCCTGACTTTGCCAGTAGCGGAGCAGGGTTATGGGATCTTCGGGTTTTCCGAGAGTGCCTGCTTTGAGGTTTTCGAGATTCCTTTGCCAGAGCGCCTCTCTCTGATATTCCGCGCCTCCGTTCAGGTCAACGGAGAACAGGTAGGAGTCGTCATAAAAATACTCCCCTGTAAATTCGTCGTAATCAACGAAATCGTATCGATTAAATTCCGCGTTATGTATTCTGCCGTAGGCGTCCCTGTAAGTAAGAGCGCGGGGTTCGTCCGCAAAAGCGAGATATTGCTCAAAAATCCTCTTGTCGAGCTCTGCGTACGCTGTGTGTTTGAGTTTTCTTTTTGATTCCAGTCTGCCGGTAGCTTGAGAAATTTTAAGCTGCCGAGCATAGCCGCTTTCAGCAGCTGAGCCCTCAATACCTTGAAGGGCGTCGGTAATTCCGAGAATTCTTTTTGAATGTTCGTAAAGACGCTCCGCCTCAATAATATCCTGACTTATATTCGGTGTGGTGTCTACCTTGCCGTATTGAGCGACACTCTCGCCCGGCTTCATTTTTATAACCTGACCGAATATGGAATTTCCTATGGAAATAGTGGCGTCCTCCGGCATAATAGGAGTGATTTGCGCCCTTACGAGCTTTTGCAGAATACGCGACTCGATTTTATTGATCGCCTGTTGCTCGGGGCGTATGTATTCGCAGTCGCTCTGACCGATTATCTGACGCTCGGGCGAGGGATTTTTTCTTATTACAATCGGGAAGGAGGTGGGTGTGTAATAGGGAATTCTGCCGCCTTTGGTTTTGATTTTTGGGGACAGCTCCTCAAATATTACGTCAACGCTCTCGAATTTGCTGTTTTTGCAGGTACATTCACCCTCTCTGAAGCCGCACTTTGTACAGTAATTGACTTTTCTGCGATAAAATCCGGGCAGGTCTAAAAGTAAGAGCTGACCCGAAAATACATACTTTCCAACCTGACCGTCCTCGTCCTTATAGAAACAAACGATAACGTTTACAGTATCGCTTTCCGACGGGGTATCTCCCTCAGAAAAATCTCTCTCGGCGAGTATGATATTTTCCTCGCTTACGCCGTATTTTCGCATAAGCTCTCCTGCGGAAGTGGTAAAACGCAAAAAACAGTATTCCATTTCGTCAATAGAGGCGGTAGCGGGCTCCGGAATAAAATTTTCTGGCGAAAGACAGTAAACGTCAACGCCTCCAACCTCTTTTCCGAGGCGCTTTACATTGTTCCATTCCACGTACCATACGCTTGCGCCGTAAATATAGGTGTATCGCTCGTCGCAGTCGTTCATTTGCTCAAAAGGGAGCTTGTCGCGAAGAGAGGAGAGCAGCTTTTCTATGGAAGTGGCGTTTCTTGCGCGGCGCTCGGAGTAGCACATAGCGTCTACCTTTGGCAGCGGTATATCGCAGGAAATTTGGCTCTCTATAATCTCGTAAGTGATGTTTCGGATAGTCGAGGCATTTTCGTTAGAGCCGTCGATTTCGTAACTGCCCTTGTACTGCCGCATATTTCTGACGTACTCCTCCGCTTTTTCGGCGTAGGCGTTCTTGGCGTTCTCATAAAGTCGCGCAAAGAAGTCCAGCCGTGATTCTTTTGATGAGTTTTCTGTTGTCACAATGGTTCTCCGTATTTTTTGATTAAGTATTGTTTTTCCTCTTTCGTGGCAGAGTGGTAATCCTCCCACATATCCACGCTCCAAATGCTTCTTCCTCTCTTTCCCTCCTCTTTTTTTGGGGATGCATAAAAGATTGCAAATCCGCGAAGAGCATCGGGGGCGTGCGTAATTTCGTGGGGTTCATTAGCGCAGTCGGTGGGCCTTATTTTATCTACGCACAGGGCGGGCAGGCATCGAATAATTTCGGTACAGCTTGAAAATATTTGAAGTCTTGCCCCGCCACCCGTGTCGCATAAAAGCTCCTTAATGGCAAGCCAGCCTGTCTCTCTGTCATTTGAGGTTTTTGTAAAATTTACGCCAAATTCGCTGAAAAGCGAAGCTTTTGTTTTTCCCGTCTCCTGACTTCTACTCCAAAGGTCGGGAGGCGCGAGGGTTGCGTAAATATCCTCGCCTACGGGTGTCCTCTCATTGATTGCTTTGGCAGAGGCGCTTATTGGAAGATTTGACTGGCAATACTCTCTGTAAACATAGACCTTTCTATCGGGGCTGATTGCTATCCAAAGACAGCACAGTCTGTCAAGTCCGTAGTCTATCGTTCTGAATTTTCGCCAGGAGCGCGGTATCTCAAAGGGAGATATAACGTGCTTGGAATGAGAAAATTCCGAGAAGTACTGTCCGTCGAATATATTCCAATCCCCGTAGAGCAGAGCCTTTCTCTCCCGTTCGGGCAGGGCTAAGAGTCTGCTTTCATACTGCGCGTCGCTCTTTATAAGAAATGAGTTGTCCTTCAAAAAAGAAGGAATGAAAATCCGCCTCATCCCTCCCTCGCCCAAAAAGGATTTTTCGGGAGAGGAGCAATCAATAAATCTCTCCTTCACCCAGGAGTGACCTATTCCGCCGGGGTTGGTGGAGGATTTTATCTGCTTTGGAAAATCGTTTGCGCCTCGGACTCTTGAAATGAGATAAACGTACTGAGCTTTTGTAAAGTGAGTCAATTCGTCAAAGCGTATGCAGTCGTATTCGGCGCTCTGATATTGATAAACGTCGTTTTCGCTAGCGCAATAGCCGAAATCAATAATAGAGCCGTTTACAAACCTGCCCGTGTGAGAGGAGGCGTTAAAGGAGTAGATTTCCTTGGGGTAAAGGGCGAGAGAGGTTCTTATCAAAGACTTGTCAAGCTCGGCGAAGGTTCGTCTTAAAACCAACTGCTTTGATTTGGGATATTTGAGCGCGAAGAGCAGAGCGTCTACCATTTGTCCATAGGATTTTCCGCCGCCCGCCGCCCCACCGAACAGCACCTCTGACTCCGAGGCGTCGATGAATTGCTTTTGCTTTTTTGTGACTGCTATGTCTATATTCATCAATCCACCACCGTAATATTTAACTTGAAGGAGATTTCGTTCTCACTGTCGGCATCCGCTTCCTCCGATAGCAGAAATTTTGTAAACGATGAGTCAAACCGCTTGCATAACGCCATGTCTATAAGGTAATCCCTCCTGATTTCGCTGCATTCGCGGTAGGCCCTGTCAAAATTTCCGTGCTTTCTGTAAGAGAGAAGCTCTTGCAGAGTGAGTCCCCTTTGCCTTGCAAATTTTGAAAAGCTCGGAGCGCCCGTCCCTTCACAAAAGGTTGTGAAATAGGTGTACATCTGCCGCGGTAAATCCTTGGAGTATTTTTTCTTTCCCATTTCATCACCTCGTTTTTTAAAATCAAGAAATTCGGCGGTTTCTCTGCCGTTCCGGACCGTCAAATCCGCTCGCTTCGTCTCTTGGCGATTTCATTTTATCACCGCTTTTGACGAAAGTAAGTATATCGCCTTCCGAAAGAAAGAGGCTGAAAGACTGTTTTTTTAGTGCAAACTAAACAAAAGGGCTTTGCGCGGAAACGAAGCATCCGCTTAAAATATTTATAAAAAGCCTTGCATACGCAAAAAAAATATGTTATAATATATGGTACGATGAGAAAGAAGGGACTTTTTACAAATGGAAGAGAGATTTATAAGCCTGCTTTACCCAAGCGAAGAGTCGCGGGATTTTCACGCAGACAGAAAAAACCTGCCGAACATTGATGAAAACGTGTGTGACGAGCTGGGATTGAATGAAATATTCAACTTAAAAAGCAGTAGTCTTACCGACTTTTTCACCACCGACAGCGAGGTTATAAAATACAGACAGTCTGTTATATCCGATATGCTGGCGAACCCCGAAATAAAGGAAACGCTATCAAAGGCGCACCCGATTTTAGATGATATAAACCAGCTTCGTCTTTTGGATAACGACCAACAGAATTCCGGTGACTCATATCTTTACAGCATCACGGAAATCGAGCTGTACGTCTCCTGCATAGAGACCTTAAAGGAAGGATTTTTGCCGATAAGGAATAAAATAAAGTCCCCTGCGATAGCCAATCTCTCTGACTTCATATTCGAGCTTTGCGATTCCGACTATTACAAGGAACTCAATAAAAAGCTTGACGCTCTTGCCAGCCGTGTGAGAGAGGTAAAGAGCATTACCGTCGGTGTAAATCTCGACAGAGAGCTCCGTCCTGTAAGTGCAGGAGTCATCTCGGTAAACTCCGAGCCCTTCAAGTCCGGAAAAATACTTGATAAAATTCTTCGTCTATCCTTCAAGAACGACGCATTTACTTGTATTGCCCCCCTCTCACCCTTTGGAAAAGGGCAGAGCGAGAATAAGCAAGAGGCCTTGATAGGCGCGTTCAACAGCGCCATTGAGGATGTTTTTGCATCATCGGTAAAGGGCTGGCGCGCCATTGTCGGCGAGTACGTTCTTGACAGCACGGACTTTCTTTTGAGGCTTCTGCCTGAAATTGAATTCGTATCAAAATCCACCGACCTTATAATGAAGCTTTCGCGTCACGACGGCTGCTTCGTCTGTATGCCTGAGATATGTCCTATGGAGGACAAGGAATTTTCTGCCGAGTCTCTTTACAATCCCAGAGTAGCCTTGGCAATCGAGGAAAGAATCGTGACTAATGATTTCGCGTTTGACGACAATGCCAGAATATACATTCTCACAGGTCCTAACAGAGGCGGAAAATCCGTAATCACCGTCGCTCTCGGCGCGGCTCAGGCTATGTATCAGCTCGGCTTGCCCGTACCTGCGAAAAGTGCGAAAATTTCTGCCGTTGACGGAATATTCACTCATTTTCCCGAGGGCGCAGACGATACTATTGACAAGGGCAGACTGGGTGAAGAATGTGCGAGACTTCGCGAGATTTTCGACTCGGTCAGTTCTGACAGTATGATTTTGCTTGACGAATCTCTGTCATCTACGGGAGCTTACGAGGCGTCTTATATTGCCTCGGAAATTTTGTCGGGCTTTTCCGCAATCCGCGTCCGCGGTATATTTTCAACTCACCTTCACGAGCTCGCGGCATCTCTTGATGAAATAAACGACAGAGCGCGTGAGTGTAAAGGCATACTTATGGATACCCTCGTGGCAGGAATCGAGGATGGGGAGCGTTCTTTCAAAATTTACAGAGCGAAGCCCGACGGTAAATCCTACGCGAAGGACATCGCGGATAAGTACGGCTTGTCTTTTGACAATATCATTAAAAAATATCAAAAGGACTGATTTATAAAAATGGGCGTAATAATCGGAATAGATGTAGGCGGTACAACCACCAAAATAGTCGGCGTCACTACGAGGAATAATAAAGTAGAGATTATCAAGCCGCAGTTCGTAAAAGCAAACGACCCCCTGACCGCTATTTACGGCGCCTTCGGCAAGTTCACCGACGAGAACAATTTAAAAATTTCGGATATAGACAAGATAATGATGACGGGCGTAGGCTCCTCATTCGTCAAAGGCGATATATATGGCTTAAAGTGTGAGAAGGTTTCTGAATTTGACGCCACGGGGCTTGGAGGTCTGTTTACCTCGGGCTTTGACAGCGCCATAGTCGTAAGTATGGGTACGGGAACTGCAATCGTTCACGCCACGCGCGGCGGAAATATGGAATATCTCGGCGGCACGGGAGTAGGCGGAGGAACTCTGGTAGGACTTTCAAAGCTTATGCTGCAAGCCGAAACTATCGCTCACATAGAGGAATATTCCTCGTCGGGAAATCTTGCAAACATAGACTTAAGAATAAAAGATATAAGCAAGGACGACTCGCTTTTGAACAGCGAGCTCACCGCCTCGAATTTCGGAAACGTATCGGATATTGCAACCCGTGACGATATAGCCCTCGGTATACTCAATATGGTATACGAGACGGTGGGAGTGATATCAATTTTTGCCGCCCGTTCGGTAAATGCAAATAGAATAGTTTTGACGGGCAACCTGACGCGCCTTGGTTTCAGTAAAGATAAATTCGACTTTTTCAATAAAATGAAAACCCTTTACGGAATGGATTTCATAATTCCTGAAAATGCGGAGTACGCTACCGTAATAGGTACTGCGCTGTACGGCATTGGAAAGGGCAGTAATATATAAAAACAGGAGATTTTAAATGAATATTTTAAGGTTCATAATCCCTAAAAGTTTAGTAGAATATCTTGATGACGACAGTACTGTAAGACAGGCCTACGAGAAGATGCGCTACCATAATTACGTGGCAATTCCCGTGCTTGACGACGAGGGAAAATATGTTGGAACGGCGAGTAACGACGACCTTTTCAAATACTTTCTCGAAAGTGAAAAACACGGAATGCGTACTGCCGAAAAGCATAAAATCGTCGATGTTATAAAAAAGGAACAGCAGAAGCCTCTTTATCACAATGCCACAATGACAACCTTGATTGAAAGCGTAAAGGAGCATAACTTCGTACCCGTGGTTGATGACAGAGGTTGCTTTATAGGAATAATTTTGAGACGTGACGTTTTGAATTTCCTCTTTGAGTATTACCAGAAAGACAAACCCGACGCTGATCGGGACTAATGTATAATAGATTGAAAATATCAAAGGAGTGTTATGATGAATAACATTGGTATGGACAAAATGAAATATAAACCGAATGAGAGAGGCGCAGCCGACGCCTACGCGGAAGAATACAGAAGAAAGCTGATGCAGGAAGAAAATCGCAGACAGGAGCTTGCGCGCAGAAATCAAAGGCTTATGGCCGAGGCGCAGCTTGAAGCTGAGAGAAACTTCCGTAAGGAAGCATCGTTGAAAAAGCTGGAAGCCGAGAGGGAAATGATTCGCAAAAGAAATGAAGCGAACAGTCAAATGATCAGGCAAATACAGATGAATAGAGAAAAAGCGCAGACCGTACCGTCAGCGCCGCCCTCACCGCCCTCACCGCCTTCTCCGCCGACTCCCCCTACGGCAGCGCGGGTGTCTCCGCAATTACCTATGAAAACAGGCGTTATGGCGAAAGCTCCTGTCAAACCCGTAAATCCGCAGGTTCGTATACTTGACGATGCAATTCTTGCGGCAATTCCGAATGCAGATAAAATACCGAAAATGCCGGGAGAAATTCCTACATCATTTTCCCCAGACAGCGGGTATGTAACCGTAAGACCTAACAAAGCGAATTTGGATAAAGAAACGGCTTTAAGAAACAAAATCTCAAAAATGACGCCGCCCACACCTCCCAAGCGCCCCCAAATGCCAAGTAACAGGACGGGAACTATGACTGCGCCCGTTCCGGAGGCTCAGCCGCGCGCGGCGGCAAGCACTTTCTCTCAAAAATCTGCTATGACGGCAACTCCGCCCGTACCGCCAACGCCCCCAAAATTTCCCAAGACTCCGTCTCATAAGGAGCAGATAGGAACGGCAACGCGTAAGTTTACCGGAAGGTCGGAAATGCCTACCGACTACCGCGGATACATAGCCTTGTCAAAGGATTTGAAAAAAGTTGTCAAGGAAATTGACAAGAAGATAAAGAAAATAAAGAAAAAAGAGGATAAAAACACAGGCTCTGCGGAAAGAAAACTCTTTAACGAGAGAATTGCTCTTGAAAAAGAAGCTGTTGAAATTCTCTGCATAGTGCTCGGCGGAGCGGTTGTAATCAATAACAAGCGCAAAATTAATAAAAACAAAGAAGCTCTTAATAAGAGAATTGCAAGATACAACAGAGTACTTTACGATCTTTCCGTGCGTATTGGCAAAGATCTTCCCACACTTTCATACGGTATTTCAAGCGATATAATCGCAGGAAGAGACTATGAGACACCGCCCGTGGTGTACTTCAAGGAGATGGATGAAAGCAACTCCGACCCCGCAATCTCGGCAATCGAGAGAAGAACGTTCATAGACGCGTATAAAAAGCTCAAATTGAATAAAAACAATGATAAAAACGAGTGGAAAATAGAGAGAAAAATTCTTAAAAAATACGGAAAGCGTAACGCTTCCGTCAAAGAGGCCTTGAAACTTAGAGAGGATCTCACCGCTCTTAAAGAAGTAAGAAAGAGAGATGAGGAGTTCCTTGCATTAAGATATCACTACGTCATAAGGAAAGCGAATTTCGACCATAAAGCAGCCAAGGATTACTTCTTTGGGACAAAGGATGACGTAAAAGCAGAAAGGAAAGAGACCAGACAGGCTCAAAAGGAACTAAATAAGGATAGAAAGAAGGCCTTAAAGTTTGAAAGAAAGGATAACGAGCGTTACAATAAGATTGTAGCGATAAATCCTTATAAATATCAATTTAGTAGATGTATCTTTAAGAAAAAGATAGACAGAGACAAGCTTGAAGAAATCAGATCCGAAATGGAAGTTCTTCTCGCCAGACGCGACCTCATAAACAGTCATCTTATGAGATTTTATACCACTGACGGTGAATTCTCCAAAAAGAAAAAAATAGAAAAAAAAGTAGAGGAACAGAGCAATCAAGCGAAGACAGCCGCAATGAAGGCTTCCTACGACGATCAGGAAGAACGGTTCAAAGATATAGATAAACGAAATGTCTCGTTGGATATCAAGGAAGACATCTACGATATGATGAACGAGAAAATCTATCTCGAAGGCGTGAAAGCGGTTCTTGCTGAAAAAATCAAGCATGCAAAGAATGAAGAAACTCGCAAAAAATTGAACGATGAATTGAAGAGCGTTCAAGAAGATATCGACGAGCTTTCCGACTGCATTGATTACGCTTATGAAAATGACGTTAAAAAGCGGGCAAAGAAGCGTTGGATTTTGGTTTTAGTTATTTTAGCCGTTCTCGGCGTCGGAATTTACTTAGCGTATCGTTTCTTCGGAGAAGAGATAATTAAGAAATTCCAAGAAATTTTCTTTTCAAATTCAGGAGCGGAGGTGTAAAAAATGAAAAAAGATAATGAACACAAAATTGAAACGAGAACACTTAATGTCTCCGAAATGAGAGAGGATAGCCGCGATACGAGAATAGACGCGTTGGAAAAGGCGCGCCTCAACGTAACCAAGAGGCTGGAAATACTCGCCCAAAAATATGCCGATATCAGCGGCGAGAAGAAGCTCGGCAAACGCAAATACAGTGTGGGGAATTCGCCTAACGACTGGAAAAACAACTATCTTTAATATTATATTTAATAAAAATGAAGAAAACTCTTGATTTTTTCATATTTTTGTGATATAGTATTATCGATGAATATGAAAAGGATGAGGAGTGACCGCAAGGCCACTCCTCGTCATTGTAGTGAAACTTTATTTTTTGAGGAGGGGAAATATGAAAAAAAGCATCAGAGAAACGGTAAAAGACGCCATTGAGTCCGCGGTCGCAGAGCTCGGATACAGAATATGGGATATCACCTATTCCAAAATCGGAGCAGACTACCATCTCGAAATAACCATCGACAACGATGAGGGTATTTACATAGAAGATTGCGAGAAGGTTCACAGAGCGATAGAGCCGATAATCGACGAGTGCGATCCTATCGAAGGATTTTACTATCTGGAAGTTTCCTCGCCGGGAATCGAGAGGGAGCTTCGCACCGACGAGCATATTTCAGCATCCGTCGGCAAGAAGGTTTTATGCAAGCTCTTTGCCGCGAAAGAGGGGCAAAAATCATTTGAGGGCGTTCTTTTGGGCTATGAAAACTCTGTTATCAGTCTTGATGTCCTCGGCAGTAAAATCGAGCTTGAAAGAAGCGAAGTCTCAAAAATTAACACGGTCTATTTTGAATAAGATAATAAATAATAATATAAAGAAAGGACTTACGGTCAATAATTGGCTGTAAGGGTAGAAAAGGAAAAAATGAACAAGGAATTTTTCTATGCCTTAGACGCGCTTGAAGCAGAGAAGGGTATACCAAAAGAGTATATGATTGCAAAGATTGAAGCGGCTCTTGCAAATTCTTGCAGAAAAGAGATCGGACAAAGTACGGTAGTCAGAGTACATCTTGACCCTGTGAAAATGGATCTCAAAGTTTATCAGCAGCGTACCGTTGTTCCCGACGGAGAGGTTGAGGATGAAAAAAGTCAGATTTCTCTCTCGGATGCGAAAGCTCTCTCTCGCCGTCACAAGCTCGGCGGAGTAGTAGAGAAGGAGCTTAAAACCAACACCTTCCGCCGTATCAGCGCCACAACGGGTAAGCAGATGATAATTCAGGCTATCCGCGATGCAGAAAGAGAAAGACAGACAAGAGAATACGAGGAGAAGAAGGAAGAGATAATTACTGCGATTATCGACAAGGTTGATAACTCAACAGGCAATCTTATTCTCGATACGGGTACAGGCTATGCCACTCTCCTTAAATCAGAGCAAATTCCCGGCGAATCTCACGAGGTGGGCGAGAGAATTAAGGTGTTCATATCCGAGGTTAAATCAGGCGAGATGAGAGGACCTATCGTAACTCTTTCAAGAGTTCATCCTAATTTTGTAAAAAGACTGTTCGAGCTCGAAATTCCCGAAATTCAGGACGGCACAATAGTTATTAAAGGCGTATCACGCGAGGCAGGCAGCCGTACCAAAATCGCTGTTGAAAGCAGAGATGAAAACGTAGACGCAATCGGCTCTTGTATCGGTAAGAACGGAATGAGAATTAACGCGATTCTTAACGAGCTCGGAACGGAGAAAGTTGATATTATCAAATACAGCGACAATCTTGCAGAGTATGTAGCGGCGGCCCTTTCGCCGGCGAGCGTAATTTCGGTTGAGATGGAGGGTGAGCGCTCTTGCCGTGTTACCGTTGCTCCCGAGCAGCTTTCCCTCGCAATCGGTAAGGAAGGACAAAACGCAAAGCTCGTGGCTCGTCTTACAGGCTGTAAGATAGATATTAAAGCATAATGGCAGAGAATAATCAGATTTCCAAGAAAAAGATACCGGTAAGACGTTGCGTAGGTTGCGGTGAGCATTTTCCGAAAATGGAGCTTGTAAGAGTTCTCCGCACTCCCGAAG
>JAZUPQ010000012.1:0-2751 GCA_045605265.1 Eubacteriales bacterium
AAAGAAAAATTCCGACAGGCTTGTTTGCCTCTCGGAAAAGAGCGGATTATTGAAGTAATCTTATTACCGACTTCGGTGTCAACGCGAGCTTTGAAAGCAGTGCGTCAAAGCACTTTTCGCTCATCGCGTCGGTAATTAAAGCACATTCCTCACCTTCCAAATAAACCGCGTTTTTAAATACGGATTTAACCGTATCCTCGTCGGATTTATCAAAAGCAACGTATCTCTTTGCCGAAAATTCGCCAAAGTCTAAAAGCTCCTCGCTTCGTGTAAATGTCGGGGGCGTGTCGCATTTTCCAAGTCTGATTGCCCCTGCAACGTCGGCTGCAACCGCCGACGCGGTAGGTCCTGCGCCTGCGCCTCTGCCGTAAAGCATAATGTTGTCAAGAGGAGTTGATATAATTTCAACGGCGTTGTAAACACCCGAAACGTTGAGAAGCGGAGAATTTTCTCCAACCATAAAAGGACAAACCATAGCCAAGGGCATCTTCTCGGTGAGAATACATCTTCCCACGAGCTTGATACTCATACCTAAACTCTCTGCGATTCTAACGTCAATATCACGGATTTTCGTAATTCCTTCGGTGTGAATTTTATCGGTGGGGAATAGCTTTCCGCAGGCGATTGCGGTGAGAATCGCAATTTTTCTGCAAGCATCGAAGCCAAGAATATCCGCATCGGGATTTCTCTCGGCATAGCCCTTTTCCTGAGCGTCTTTAAGAGCGTTCTCAAAGCTCTCGCCAAAGGTGAACATTTTTGTCAAAATATAGTTCGTAGTGCCGTTGAGAATACCGCGTATTTCCTTGATTTTATTGTGAGCAATTCCGTTTATCATAGTATCTATAACGGGTATTCCTCCGCCCACGGAGGCCTCAAAGCGATAGCTTACGCCGTTCTCTTTTGCAAGGCGTAAAAATTCCTCTCCGAAATTAGCTACGACCTCCTTGTTTGAGGTAACGACACTCTTTTTCGCCCTCAAAGCTCTTACGGTGTATTCATAAGCAGGGTGAGAGCCGCCCATAAGCTCCAAAACAAGCTCAATCTCGGCGTCTTTCTCAATTATATCGAAATCGTGGATAACGCGGTTACCGAAAGGAGAGTTTGGGAAATCGCGAAGGTCTAAAATATATTTGATTTCAAGCTCGTCGCCCGCAAGCTTGCAAAGCTCGTCGTAGTTATCCGTAATCAAATTGGCAACGCCCTGACCGACAACTCCAAATCCAAGTATCGCAATTTTTTTCATCGTAATTCACCTCAAAATTAAAATATGAATTTATTTTATCACAAAGACGAGAAAAATTCAATACATAATTCAAAAAATACAGCGCGGCAGCGTATTTACCGCCGCCGCGCTGTATCGCGCCTATTCAAAAACTCTTTCTACCTTGAAGTCCTTTTCGCCGAACATATACATATATCCGTCAATATATACGCCTCGTTTGAGATGCGGCTGACCTTCAAGAGAAGTATTTATCATCTCGTTCAGATTGTAGTTATCAAAGTAAAGAAGTAAATATCTGTCAACTCCGTCCTCTTTTTTGTAATCTTCAATTCCGAGTCCTATGAGCCTGTTCTCGCGGTCTACGTAATATGATTTGTATTCCTGCGGGTAATACGCGTTTTCGAGCACGTACGAGCAAACGCTGCGTACTCCGTCTGCCGTTTCCTCGTAAATTTCAACCTTAAAGGTATCCCAACCGTCATCTCTGCCTATACCGAGAAGGAAGCCGTCTCCGAAATTGATAAGCGAGGTTGAAAAGCCGGGAATTGTTCCCGTGTCCTTATAAGTTATATTTTCAATATCCGAAAGGTCAAAGAAGAATACAGGGTCGCTGAAAACTATAGAGGTGCAAACGTAAGCTACGTCTTTGTCAAATCTGACAGATTGAACGGTCTCGCCGTCGGGAGCAAAATCAACGACCGACGCCACGAGCTCAAAGCTTTGAAGGTCTATGCAGTAAAGACTTGCGTTTTCACCCGAAAACAGAGGGAGGAGTATATCCGAAGAAATGTCACTGTCAGCAAAAACATCGCCACTCTCCGCTTTCAAGGTTCTCTCGTTTGTGGTAGTAACGACTCTTAAAATTCCGTTATATTCGTCCATGCTCCAACGGTCTTTGAGGTATCCGCGAACCGATGCAGAGCCCTTTTGGACAAATCCGTCCTCACCGTATCCGACACAACGGATTTCGGTCATCGAGTTGAGCGTAGCCGAGCCGTCTCCGTTGTCCTCTGTACTTGTAAATTCTCGTGAAAGAAACAGATTTTCCTCGGAAACGTAAACGATGTCGGAATAGGAGAGGTAAGCGGTATTTCCCATAACCTCCAAGTCCTCTCCGTCCAAATAAGTAATCACGGTGTATCTGGTGTTAAGAATTTCATCGGGACAGGTTATATCCTCTGCGGGAACGGTATAGGATTTTTCCCCGTCGTTTATCGAGGGCAGAAATGTATTTTCGTCGTCAAAATCAATCTTGCTTTGAAAAAATACGAACTCGGTCAAAAGAAGAATATTTCCGTCAACCGTTCTTGAGGAGGTGTAAGCGCCGTCAATTTCAAAGCTCGCCTTTTCGTAAATTTGAGCAGGGTTGCTCACATCAAGAGAGATAACGCCGACTATCGCATTGGAATAATTGTCGTAATACTGCGTAATTACCGTAACGGTATTGCAATCATCCGACAGATAAAATTCCCAATAGTCGGGGATATAGCCTATCTCCCTGCCGTCGTAAAGCTCAAAAAATCCAAGCT
>JAZUPQ010000013.1:0-3429 GCA_045605265.1 Eubacteriales bacterium
CTCCTTATATGCGTCCAAAATTGCGTAGCGCATATCTCAGCCTCAAACGCAACATGCCGTTACTTTGGACCTTTTATGATTATCCTGAGACAGGACTACCGAACACAAATAATGCTATCGAAGGACTATTCTCGGACATAACAAGTAAATTGAGGGCGCATAGAGGTATAAGCAAGGATAACAGAAAGAAATTGTTAGATGAATATATTATGAGGCATTATTAGTCGCGAAATCGCTCAGATGAGCGCGCTCATCAGAGAGATTTATCCTACTTTTTGTCCTGTAAGAGTTTTCGAGGCTTAATTCATCCTACTTTTTGTCCGGGTAACCCTCTAATGCAAAAAAAAGGAAGCCTTTCAGCTTCCTTTCAGCGGAGAGAGAGGGATTTTCTTGTGATTTTTCCTTCTCAAATTCGGTACGGAAGTCATTGTAAATCAATGAGGTCAAAAAGCGACATTCGCATCTTATCATCGGCTGTTGTCCGTATCTTGTCCGCGACAAGTGTTATTTTTTCTCTTCTAACTGTTTCATTAGCATTGCGTTTACAGACTCGAGGAGTGCAATCCTCTTGTCTTTTTCCTCTATCAATGCCTGTAAGTTCGCTGTTTTTTCTTCAAGTGCGCCTACTGAATAGCAGGCAACATTGTTGCTGCTTCCCACAACGCTGATGTGTGGTAATTTATTCCTTATAAAGAATGTGTCCATAGATACTCCGAAGAAATCCGCCACTTGCTCAAGGCGACTTGCTTTTACATCTCTATCTACTAATGGGCGCAAGCCTCCGTCACCATCAAGCCCGAGAGCTTCTAAAAGGTCTTTAGCTCGCAAGTTGCGCTCCTTTAGCAGTGCTTTAATGATTTCGCCATTATACATATTCCGTCAAATTAAGAATAATTAACAAATTAAATCCGTCAAAAATGACGGGGATAATATTTTTTATCATACTTTTGTATCATCAAAAATATGATATTTTTTATTGTCTAACAAATAAATCCGCTTAATTATGGCAGAAATGGTTATTAAGAACTACTACGACGGACTGACAACCGAGGAGAGGACGGATTTCATCTACAACGTGTGCAAGCTGTGTGATATGAGTATCCCGACATTCTACAAGAAGTTGCGTACCGGCACATTCAAGAAGAGTGAAGAGAAGCTTGTTGCTGACAATTTGATATGTGCATAATATGATTGCCAATATTGAATTTTACACAACGCCAGATGGTGATGTTTGTTGCAAACCTCTTGAGGGGCCGATGTTTATCCTCGACGAGAGCCGCAAAGAGCTCATCGCAGAAATGATGGTGGCCATCAAAGAACTCTACCCTGCAGCCTTTGCGGCACTCTCGGAACTCTACTCCAAAAGTTCGCTAAATCAGAACTATTATCATTACAAGATTGTGCACAGGTTTATTCGGTGCAACTTTGGAGAATACGATGCTTTGTCAATGGATGTGGGCGGTTCCGGTCAGTTTCGTATGGAAGATGTCAGGTGTCCGTTGCGCGGAGAGTGTAAATTTGACAGGTTAATCTGTCACGCTCGACTGGAAACCAAACTCAGTGAACGGGAACAGCAAGTGGCGAATCTTCTCGGTAAAGGACTCTCGGCTGATGAGATTGGCGAGGAACTGCATATTTCTCCATACACCGTAAAACGTCACATTGCCAACATTAAGACAAGGCTTAAGCTAACACACACACATCAGATAATCGCAAAATTTTCAAAAGAATGACAATGCAGAAATTACCTATCGCAATGGGCGAGGACTATTGGGCCAATTCGCAATTCTCAGTAGCGCGTTATACAGGAAATGTAAGGATTAACAACGCGGAGTATATAATCGTAAACAAGGCTGGTGCAACAATCTTTGAGCTCAGCTCACCTGAAAGTAAATACTATGTCGGCGATGACAATATGGCCATACCTCCGGGAGAGCCTTGCGACCTTGTAAGAGTTGAATGGGTGCCCATTTACAAGAAGCTCGGTCGAGACAAATTCATTGAACTTATCCAGCAGGATGGCATCACCCTTGAGAAGGCAAAAGAAATTATTAAAAATGGCAAAAAGGAAAAGGCTAAAGCGCAGTAAAACGTTGCGTCGGTTATATCACAACTACGAACGAATCAGGAATGCGTGTAAGGTATTGGCTGAATCAATCGAAGAGCTTGCAGAGAGACTTCAGCTATATGCAGAATATATTAAACGAAATACAATGATTACACATATAGAAAAACAGAATATTCGTTGCGAATTGCATCAGACACTGAACGGCTTTATGCTGAAGACCAGTTTCAATCCCTTCGAGAATATGAAGTTCCTTGAGGCGATGGATAAGCATTTCCACGTCACAGGTGTCGAGAATACTCTTGAGAACGGTGTCAATGCCGTTGTGTTCAACACCCGGGAGTATAAGACTGAGAACATCTTGGAGACTATCCAAAATGTTCTTGAGGAGACTGTTTTTAATTGAAGTTTTGTCTTTTGTACAAAGGTCTGCAAAATAGACCTTTGTAAGCCAAAACACTTATATTATGATTGATGATAAAAGCATAGAGCAGGTTCTTGCTCGAGCGGACATTGTGGGTGTTATTGAGAGCTGTGGCATACAGCTCAAGAAGAAAGGCGCACACTATGAGTGCTGCTGTCCTTTCCATTCGGAGAAAACTCCGTCGTTTATCGTGGATCCGCGCAAACAAACGTGGTTTTGTTATGGCGCCTGTCAAGAGGGCGGTAACGCCATCAGGTTCCTCATGCGGTACAAAGCGATGTCATTCCCGGAAGCTGTCAAGGAACTGGCCAAGACCTACAATATTGATATCCAGAGCGAGGAACGGCAATTGACACCACAGGAACAGCAGGAAGAGGCAAAGCGTGATTCTATGCGCGCTATCAACGATATGGCCGTGCAATACTATGTGGGCAACCTTGCATTGCAGTACCCGGAAAACATTGCTGCCAGGGACTATGCCTTCAAACGATGGCCGGAGAAGTTCTGCCAGCTCATCGGCATAGGTTATGCCGGCAGTCAGTGGGACGGCCTCAAGGAGTATGCCGAGAAAAAAGGCTACTCCATTGAGCTGATGATTGAGATGGGACTGCTGAAACGCTCGGAAAAAGGCCGCATATACGACTTCTTTCGCAACAGGATAATGATACCTATCCGCGACAAGTTCTCGCGTGTTATCGGCTTTACAGCCCGTAATCTCGGTGAAGATGGCCCGAAGTATCTCAACAGTTCGGCTTCGGCCATTTATGACAAAGAGAACTCTATCTTTGGCATAAACCTCGCCCTGCGCCAAGGAACAAAAGAGGAAACCTTCTACCTTGTAGAGGGTGCGCCTGATGTACTGCGCCTGCAGTGCATCGGTGTTGCCAATGCAGTTGCTCCGTTAGGTTCTGCCTGGACTAAGGCACAACTGCAGCAACTC
>JAZUPQ010000014.1:0-4671 GCA_045605265.1 Eubacteriales bacterium
TTTACGTTTCGTTTGGGGTGGATGATGAGATTCGAACCCACGGCCTTCAGAGCCACAATCTGACGCTCTAACCAGCTGAGCTACACCCACCAAAGAACTCTCTCCTGAAGGAGAGTATATAGTCTTACCGCGCTTGGGCAAGACCCCGAACCACCTAAGTGGTTGGCGTACCCAGAGAGATTCGAACTCCCGACCTACTGCTTAGAAGGCAGTTGCTCTATCCGGCTGAGCTATGGGTACATACAAAAAAATGGAGCGAGTGATGGGAATCGAACCCACGCGACCAGCTTGGAAGGCTGGAATTCTACCATTGAACTACACTCGCATATTATTTTTGAAGCTTTATTATTTTAACATAAAGAATAGTATTTGTCAATAGTTTTTTTGACTTTTTTTATTTTTTTAATAAAAATGTTGTCGGAAGATTTTTCACGACAACATTTTTATTAAATCTGTGACAGAAATTACTTAATCACAATATTTATAATCTTTCCGGGAACAACAATTTCTTTTACCACTGTTTTGCCTTCAAGCGCGGAGATAATTTTGTCATCGCCGTGCACAGCAGCCAAAATCTCATCCCTTGAAAGATTTTTATTAACCGTAATGACACTTCTTACCTTGCCATTGATTTGAACCGGAAGCTCTACTACCTCGTCAAGCGTTTTGCTCTCGTCATACTCCGGCCATTTCGCAATGGAAACGAGTTCTTGATTTCCAAGCGCATTGTAAATTTCTTCTGCTATATGGGGAGCAAATGGAGAAAGAAGCTTAGAAAGTACGGCAAGCTCGTCCTTAGTAATTTTGCCAACCTCATAAATAATATTCAACATAGACATCATCGAAGCTATCGCCGTGTTAAACTTCATATTGTCTATATCTTCCGTTACCTTTTTAATTAATTTATGAGTATTCTTTTCCAGTTCCGGAGTTACTCCGTTTCCGGATGCTATATCAAGCAAATTATAAAATCTTTCAAGGAATCGCTTGCACCCTTTTATTGACTGAGTGTTCCAAGGTGCATTTTGCTCGAAGTCGCCGATGAACATCTCGTAAAGTCTCATCGTATCGGCGCCATAGTCTCTTATTACATCATCCGGATTTACTACGTTGCCTCTCGATTTTGACATTTTTTCACCGTTTTCACCCAAAATCATACCGTGGCTTGTTCTCTTCGCGTAGGGCTCGCTCTCGGCAAGAATGTCAATATCAAATAAGAATTTAGACCAGAATCTCGAATACAAGAGGTGGAGAGTTGTATGCTCCATACCGCCGTTATACCAATCGACAGGCATCCAATATTTAAGAGCTTCGGGTGAAGCGAGAGCCGTATCATTGTTGGGATCGCAGTAGCGAAGGAAATACCAGGAGGAACCTGCCCATTGAGGCATTGTATCTGTTTCTCTCTTTGCATTTTTTCCGCATTGAGGACATTTGCAATTAACCCAGTCAGACATTAGAGACAACGGAGATTCTCCATTAGCTGTTGGCTCATAGGAATCAACATCGGGGAGCTCAACGGGTAGTTCAGACTCCGGAATTGCTACCCATCCGCAATCATCGCAGAAAACGAGAGGAATGGGCTCACCCCAATATCTTTGACGAGAGAACACCCAGTCACGAAGCTTAAAATTAACTTTAGCTTCTCCAATTCCCTGCTTTTCGAGATACTCAATCATTTTCTTTTTAGCATCTGCAACCTCAAGACCATTCAGAAATTCCGAATTAACAAGCTTGCCGCTGTCAACGTTAGTGAACGCCTCTTTCTGAACGTCACCACCTTCAACAACCTCAATAATAGGAAGATTAAATTTTTTTGCAAAATCCCAGTCGCGCTCGTCGTGAGCAGGTACTGCCATAATTGCGCCCGTACCATATCCTACGAGTACATAATCGGATACGAAAATCGGTATTTCCTTACCGCTGGCGGGGTTTATTGCGTTAATTCCGTCAAGTCTTATACCTGTTTTATCTTTAACCAGCTCAGCTCTTTCAAAATCAGATTTTTTTGAAGCTGAAATCTTGTATTCCTCTACCTCTGCGTAGTTTTTAATCAGGTCTTTGTGTTTTTCAACAAATTCGTGCTCAGGTGCAATTACCATATATGTAGCACCGAATAAGGTATCACACCTAGTAGTGTAAACTCTCAAAGAGTCTCCATTAGTCGTCTTAAAATCAATTTCCGCACCTGTTGACCTGCCAATCCAATTTATCTGCTGAGTCTTGACACGTTCAATATAATCAAGCCCGTCGAGGTCGTTTATAAGTCTGTCAGCGTACTCGGTAATTTTAAGCATCCATTGGCTCTTAACTTTTCGTATAACCTCTGAACCGCATCTCTCACAAACGCCGCCAACTACCTCTTCATTGGCAAGAACAACTTTACAGGATGTACAGAAGTTCACTGCCATTTCCTTTTTGTAAGCCAGTCCCTTTTTGAATAATTGAAGGAAGATCCACTGTGTCCATTTGTAGTAGCTGGGATCTGTAGTATTAATTTCTCTGTCCCAATCAAAGGAAAGACCAAGAGCTTTAAGCTGTGACTTAAACCTTTCCACGTTGTTTTTGGTCACAATTTTAGGGTGGATTTTATTTTTGATTGCGTAGTTCTCCGTAGGCAGTCCAAATGCATCCCAGCCCATAGGAAAAAGAACATTATAGCCCTGCATTCTCTTTTTTCTTGAGATTATGTCAAGAGCTGTATACGGACGCGGATGTCCCACGTGAAGTCCCTGGCCCGATGGATATGGGAATTCAACAAGCGTGTAATACTTGGGAAGTGTAAAATCTTGTTTAGCTGCAAAAGGCTTCTTTTCATCCCAAGCCTTTTGCCATCTTTCTTCAATTCGTTTGTAATCGTACTGCATTTTAATTTTCCTCTATATTGCTAATATTAAATTTTTCATCTACCTGCTTGACTATATCACTAATATCCATTTCACTCTCTTTTGGCAAAAGCCTGTCAAAATCATAAAACTCTCTCGATTGTCTATCAAAAATATTTACAATCACATCGGTGTAATCGATAAGTAGCCAAGCGTTCGCACCTCTGCCCTCTACTCTTTTTTCGTATATTCCAATCTCGGATATTTTATCTATTACGCTGTTAGAAAGCGAAGCTACTTGGTTGTTTGAACGTCCCGTGGCGTTAATATAATAATCAGTTATTGAACTGGTGTTCTCTACGCTATACATTTTAACGTCAAACGCTTTTTTCTCGATCAAAACTGCCACTATTTTTCTAGCCAAATCCAGTGAATTCATATATTAAAACTTCTTTCTACTTATTATTTTTATTTAGTGCTTTCGCTGAAATGAGTATAAACTTTGTAGTCGATATTTTCACTCGAAAATACTTGTTTTGACTTTTTTTCATCCGCATTAACAAATACGTCTTTCATTTCACCTTCGGTTCGCAAATATTTTTTGATCAGACGCATAGTTGAACTCCTATTTATTTGATAATACCAAAGTCCCGACTTTGCCTGAATTGCTTCTCCCGGCATTGTCATAAACATAAAACATACGTCTTTGAATTTTGATGAGTGTTTAATCGCCATTACAATTATATCCATTAATGAGAAATCGCATTTTAAGTATTCTCTTGCCGTTTTCAAGTAATTATAGTGTTCCCCGTTTTCAAGTCCTGATTTTATAGTGTCGAAAAGACCTGAAAAAAATATCTTCTGCGTATCAATTCTCTCCAAATCACCGCCAAGATAGTCAGCTCTGTATCTCACAAACTTAAAAACATCTTTGCCACTTAACAAATTAACACCATATTCAAGACTTAAACGCGTGCCGTTCAAAGAGTTGATATATTTAAAGTCATTTGGAATATCAATTTTGACTCCACCGATCTTATCAATCATACCTACAAACGATTGCGAATCGACAGATATATATCCTTTTATCTTTATCCCAAAAGAGTCCGCAATTTTGGTAGTCAAAGATTTTAGTGCTTCTTCTTTGCTTTTTTCTAATGAAAGTTCGTACGGATATATTTGGTTGATTTTATTTTGATAAAATCCAAAGTTTAGATAAGTATCCCTTGGAATCTGTATCAGCGATATTGCATTGTCCCTCGGATTATACGACATAATTGCCAAAACATCTGTATTATATCCTGCATCATCGTGAGCAACAAGCAAGTAAGAATATACTTCGTCCTGACAATCTGCAAAAACGCAATTTTGCCTAGTTAAAAAAATACAAGCAAACACGAAAGCCAAACATAAACTAACAGATAAAATTTTCTTCATATAAAAACCTCCCCGTCACAGAGATAGTCTTTACTTATTTTCGAAATTAAATATGTAATATTTTACTTAATAATGCATTTCTTGTCAATACTGTTTTTTCAATTATATGATGATTTTTTTCTATCAAATGACAAATCGTATAATTGATCGAGCGTACCGAGGCTTCATGAAGCAATAAAATATTGGCATTTTCGTTTTTTTCTTTCATATTTTCAAATACGAATTTTCTCAGTTCTACACAGGTTTTATGTGTTCTGTTTTCTTCTATAAAATCTGAAAGAAAAATTATTTCATCAAATACCGACATATCTTCGCTGCCAACAGTGTGATTTCTGACTGCTGAAAGAATTTTTTCAGTGGCAAATCTTGGATAATTTTCTCGAATTACATACGGAGCAGTATATGAATG
>JAZUPQ010000015.1:0-2400 GCA_045605265.1 Eubacteriales bacterium
AAGAAGCGCGCGGATATTTTTGCTCCATACCTCACTTCCCGCGGTATTGCCGTCGTATCGGCAAATTACAGGATGTACCCAAGCGCCAAATATCCCGATTTTATCTGCGATGCGGCGCAGGCGGTTGCGTGGGCAAGTAAATATATGAGGGAAGAGCTCGGCTGCGATAGGCTTTACGTTGGCGGAAGCTCGGCAGGAGCTTATCTTTCAATGATGCTCTGCTTTGACAGAAAATACCTTGCGAAAGTCGGTCTTGATAATTCTGCAATTTCCGGATATTTTCACGATGCCGGTCAGCCTACCGCGCATTTCAACGTGCTCAAATATGCGGGAATTGATTCACGCCGCATTATTGTTGATGAAACCGCGCCGCTTTACTACGTTGGCAACGAGGACGGATATCCTCCTATGCGCTTTATAGTATCGGATAACGATATGGAAAACCGATATGAGCAAACGATGCTTACGCTGTCCACTCTTTCCCATTTCGGATATCGGAACTATGATCATATAGTTATGCAGGGAAAACACTGTAAGTATTGTTCTCGAACAGATGAAAACGGAGAGAGCGTATTCGGACAGATGCTCTATGACTTCATTAAACGGTGGGGTTAAATACAGGGTGTCTGTTTTGAAGATAAAAAAACAATTTGAAGGAGAAAAACTATGGCAGAAATATTTGAAATTATAATGATAGTAAGCTTTGGAGCTTCGTGGCCCTTGAACCTCTTGAAATCGTACAAGGCGAGAACTACGAAGGGAAAGAGCCTTGGTTTTTTGCTTTTGATTTTTTTCGGATACATAGCGGGAATTGCATCTAAATTCGTTAATGAAGCATATATGTCGCAAATCGGACAGAAATGGTACGTTTTGTTCTTTTACGTGCTCAATTTTATTATGGTGGGAGCCGATCTTTGTATGTACGTCAGAAACAAGAGGCTTGACCGTATGCGCGCCAAGGAAAACGGGGCAGACAAATGAACGTTTTAGCGATTGGAAACAGCTTTTCCGAGGATGCAACACGTTATCTTCACAATATTGCGAGAGCCGACGGAGAAAGCCTTTCGGTGACTAATCTGTATATCGGAGCTTGCTCGTTGGAACGTCATTATCGAAATATGCTGTCGGGCGAAAGCGCGTATGTTCTGCAATCGAACGGTCACAACACAGGTTTTTTCGTTTCTCTGCGCGAGGCGCTTCTGAATCGAAGCTGGGACGCTGTCACTCTGCAACAGGTGAGCCATCTGGCGTTTGATAAGGAAAGCTATCTTCCGTATATTACTGCTCTTGCGGATTTCGTACGCGCGCACTCTCCCAACGCGAAGCTGTATTTGCATCAAACGTGGGCATACGAGGAAGGGAGCTCCAGACTTTTGGATATTGCAAAATACGACAGCGCAGATAAAATGCTCGGTGACGTGATTTGGGCAAATGCTGAAATTGCCGACATTATAGGCGCGGAGAGTATTATTCGGTCGGGGGAGCTTTTTAACGCGCTGACGAAAAAAGGAATCAAAAAAATACACCGCGATACATTTCACGCTTCATTAGGAGCCGGAAGGTACGCGCTGGGGCTTTTGTGGTATAAAACGATTACGGGAAGGGCGGTTTCGGAGAATCGGTTTTGCGATTTTGACGAGCCTGTAACCGATACGGAAATCCGCCTGATAAAGAAAACGGTCGATAGCTTTGATTAAATGAAAAAATCTAAAAAAACAACTCTAAACTAAAACCGACAGAAAAAGAGCAGACACATAAGGTTTTTTTACGCCTTGCGTGTTTGCTCTTTCTGTTTGTAATAAGGGTTCGGGCTTAACATTTTTTAAATTGGTGAAAAAAATATACTTTTTGGTGAAAAATGCGTTGAAATTTAGTTTTAAGTATGCTACTATACAAATAGAACGTAAGAAAGGCAGTATAAAATATGAGTGAGCAGTTTATGATAGGAGTCGGATGCGAGGTAATAACTCCCCCTCTCGGCACTCTTCTTTACGGCTATGTTTGTAAAAGACCTGCGGCAAGCGTTAACGACGATTTGACGGTTAGCGCGATAGTCTTTTCGCAGGGTAATGTGAGCGGTGTAATGCTCAGCGCGGATATCGTAAGCATAAGCGTGTCGCTCGCTGACAAAATTCGCGATTTGATTTCTCGGGAAATCGGTGTAAAGCGCGAAAATATAACCTTATCTGCAACCCACACGCATTCCGGACCGGCGATTAAGACGGCTAACGGATGGGGCTCGGCAAACGAGGATTATATAGACGGACTTTTAGTGCCCAAGTGCGTAAAGGCGGCAAAGACGGCGGCGAATTCTATGCGTCCTGCGGTAATGGGAGTAGGCGTTACGGAGAGCAAGGTCGGAATTAACCGCAGAGAGATAATGCCCGACGGAAGCGTAAG
>JAZUPQ010000016.1:0-12988 GCA_045605265.1 Eubacteriales bacterium
GTACCCGAGGACGCGTGAATTCTAACAAGCTCATCCTTCGGAACGGCAAAGAGACCAAAGGGATAATTATCACGCATATCCTGCTTGGTTACGAAGGGGAGCTTCTTCAAGTCTGAAAGAGATTTTATATCCTCGGGCTTAACTCCCTCATCAATCATTTTCTGACGGTATGGGGCAACCTTTTCATAAACTCTGCTAACGGTTTCTTTAAGTCTTTCGAGTTGTATTTTTTCAATTTCCGCTCTTGGCAGAGTTTCCGCTTTTGACCAAATCATCTGGATTACCTCTACTATACAAATGCAATAAAAATATATAAAATTATATCATAACAATTAATGTATGTCAATATTTATGTAGAATTTTGAAAACGAATTTGATATATCGGAACAAAAAATGGGATTTCAATAAAATTGATGTTGCAAAAGGAAAGGAAATGTGGTAAAATAATCGTTACGAAATAAAGCGAGGAGCCTGCAAATGAAAATATACGATATATCAAGGGAAGTGCTTTCCTCACCGGTTTATCCGGGAGATCCCAAGCCAAGGGTAAATGCGGTTTGCAGAATTGACAACGGCCAGCTATATAATTTGAGCCAACTAAGTATGTGCGTTCATAACGGAACTCACATAGACGCGCCGTTTCACTTTATAAATGAAGGAAGAACAGTAGATAAAATACCGCTTGAAAATTTAATCGGAAACGCTTTTGTCAAAGAGTGCCAAGGTGAAATTTTAAAAGATGAAGCTGAGGATATTCTTAGACTCGCAAGAGAATTCAAAAACGGCTCTGAAAAGCGGATTTTGATAAAAGGAAAAGCCACCCTCACCGCCGATGCGGCAGAGGTATTCAAGGAGGCAAAAATACTCCTTTTTGGCAACGAATCTCAAAGCGTAGGCCCGATAGATTCGCCTATGGAGGTTCATAGAATTTTGCTTTCCGAGAACGTCGTTTTGCTTGAAGGGATTTGTCTTGACGAGGTTTTTGAGGGTACGTATCTCTTGAATGCCGCGCCATTGAATTTGGCAGGATTGGACGGTTCACCGTGCAGAGCAGTTCTGCTATCGTTGGATTGATAAAACCCTAAATATGTTAACTAAAATTTACAAATTCAAGGGATTATTAACGAGAAAGGTCGAAAAATAATGGCAGACAATAAATATCTTTATGAAAAAATGCCGGTCGGAAAAGCGGTAATTTCTCTCGCTCTCCCCACGGTTTTGAGCCAAATTGTTCACGTGATTTACAACATGGCGGACACCTTTTTTATAGGTCAGCTGAATGATACCGCGCAGGTTGCGGCAGCCACTCTTGCGATGCCGCTTTTTATTCTGATGGCGGGTATTGCAAATTTGCTTGGAATCGGCGGTTCGAGCTTGATTTCAAGAAGCCTTGGAGTAGGAGACAGGTCTAAGGCGGAAAAGACCGCTTCCTTTTGCATTTGGACTGCGGGAGCAATCGCCGTTGCCTACGGACTTTTGCTCATTCCCTTGAAGCCCTATCTGCTCCCTTTTTTGGGAACGACCGAGACTACATACGACTATTGCTACGAATATCTCTTCTGGACTGTCACGGTAGGTTCTGTACCATCCGTATTAAGCACCTGCCTTGCTCACTTAATCCGCGCCCAAGGCCTCTCCAAACAGGCGGCCTTCGGTATGGCTCTTGGCGGTGTTTTGAACATCATTTTAGACCCGATTTTCCTTTTCGCATTGAAAATGGATTTGGTTGGAGCCGCTATCGCAACTACCATATCAAGCGTCATATCCTTTATCTATTTCATCATCGTGATTTATAGGCGCAGAAGAGAATTGAGCGTTTCTGCAAATCCGAAGCTGTTCACGCTCAAAGAGGGAATACCGAAAGAGGTGTTTATGGTAGGACTTCCGAACTTCGCTATGAATCTGATGGCGATTCTTTCGGGCATCTTTTTGAATGTCTTGATGTCGTCATATTCTGACGCCGCGATTTCGGGAATGGGAATTGCGAAAAAAATTGACACTCTCACCTTTGCCGTGGCTATGGGAATGACACAAGGCGTGATTTCTTTGATTGGGTACAACTATGCCGCAAAAAATTATAAAAGAATGATTGAGGCTGTGAAGAAATGCCTCTTATATACAATGATTATGGCAGTTATTACCACGGTCTTTCTTTATTTCTGCGCAGTTCCGGTATCGCGGTTTTTCATCGACGACGGACAAACCGTAGAGTACGGACAGGAATTTTTGAAAGTCATCTGTATCATTTGCCCTATGCAAACAATATCTCTCGCATCTATAATGGTTTTTCAGGCCGTGGGAAAGAAGGCACAGCCGTTGATACTGTCATTTATGCGCAAGGGCGCGATTGACATTCCGTTGATGTTTCTCTTGAACCGCCTGGTCGGAATAATGGGAATTCCGTGGGCTACGCCGATATCCGAAATGATAGCCTGCATCGTCGCGATAATCATAACGATACCGCTATTGAAGCGATTTAAAACAACGGCGGATAAAGAAGACTCCGTAAAGGAGTAAAACAAAACTGCATAAATGAAGCGCCCCCCGATTCAGCCTGTGAATGAGAGGGGGCGTTTTTTTAATATACTTGTCAAATTTTGACTAATTGTGAACGAGGATATTGTCTAATAATTACGAATATTCGCAATTTGTTCAAAAATATTGCAATATAATATTGACTTTTGTCAGTAAAAATTTTAAAATAGACTTGCTATAAAATTTAATAGGGTTTATTTGGACATATATCCATTAATATCAAGTTAAGGATTTTCTTATAAATATTACTAAATTGTTTCGAGGTGTTAAGATGTTAACTTTAAAGTGTACTAACTGCGGATTTTCTTTCCCCGTAAACGAGGGAACCGATACCTGCGTATGCGAGGCTTGCGATACAACCTGGCAGGTTGCCGAATTGCTCAGTTACAAAAACAGAGTAGCAGAGGTGGTAGCCAAGGTCGCAGATGCTTTTGATGCCGATAAGAGAAAGAAGGAAGAAGCGGAGCAAAGAGCCAGAGAGGCCGAGGATCTGAAAAACGAGACAGCCGCTTACGTAGCTAAGAAAAGAGCAGATGCAGAGCTTGCCCGCGCTCAAAGTCAAAGCAAGGGACAAACTATCGTAATCAACGGCGCAAATGCAAGCGAGATACTTGAAAGCGCGGTAAATTCCTTCGTCACTAACGATTTCAAGGGCGCGTTGAACTCGGCTATGAAGGCATTGGCTGACGATTCTTCCAACATAGCCGCTCAATTTATAGTAGCCTTCAACGACGCGGTCTATAACAGAAAAATGACGGCGTTTTCCCAATACTTCAATAAAATATCCGGCGCAATCGTGTCGGAGGAAGATTTGGAGCATATGAAAAAGATGTTCATAACCGCGAGACTCAAACTTGCAAATTATGAAAACGAAGTGCTCAATTTTGTTTTTGACAACAGCACGAATCAACCGGCATCGGAGCTTTGTAAATTCGTTGACAACTTCTCGCCCAACATCATCTCTTCCCGCACCTCTCACGAATTCCTGACCGAAGCGCTTGTAGAGACGTATACGAAGCTCTCCGCGTATTGCAGTATCCCGAAGACCTGTTTTGCTCTGCTCGGCGCTATCGAGAATAATAACGAAAGTCCTCTTAAAACAGGACAGTTCTACTTGAAGGGAACCTGCAAGAAGTTCTACGACCAGTTCGTTGTTCCGGTAGGTAACATTATAGATAATATGAAGAGCGAAAAGAACAGACCTCAATTTGTAAAGGCGTTCAGCGATAAAGAAACCCTCTATCGCAGAAAGACAAACATCTAAATCGGTTTTTAATAATACTTAATGTGTTATTGATTAATAAAATTAAATAAAAAAGGAAGGTAAAAAGTTATGTCAGAGATTGCAGTAGACAATGGTCTATTACTACAAGTTGACAAAAATGTCCGTGTGGCAATTAACAATATCGGCGTTGTAAACAGCCAGGTTATTGCATTACAGGGAAAATTAGCAGAGGCTCAAAACCACATCAGAGATTTGCAGGCGTTTGTTGCAGAGATGAAGAGAAGCCAGGAAGGCGCTGCGACCTTGCAGAGAGCGATTACGGAAATCGTTCGTGTTCGTCAGGAAATCGAACAGAAGTATGGCAAGTATCAGGAAGTAAGAGATTCTATGATGGGTATCTTGCAGGCGAACGACCACGCCCTTGTTACAAAGAGCACAATCTCCAGAATTTCCGAGGAATTGATGATTTCAACACCTCAATACTGGCTCGCTCCTTGCGTTATCGCTATCGCAGCTTGGATTTCAAACAACAAGGCTCTTGCTGATAAGGCGATTGACGAGGCTCTTAAACGCGACCTTGAAAAGACAACCTTGCTTATGGCAATCGTATGCCGCCGCGCAGCTCTTCGCGACGATGAGTCCGGCACAAAGGATAAGAGAATGGCTTCAAGCCAAAAATGGTTGCAGGCATACTTCAACGCACAGGATCCCCTTGACGTATCCCGCAGCGTAATCGTGTTTATTAACGCTTACATCAACGGCATTTTCGGTGAAGATACAGAAAACTGCCAGGGTATCGTTTCCAACTGGATGGAAAAGCTCGCTGCTGAATACAAGAAGAACGGTAAGGACTTCGAGGCAGAGCAGAAGGCATCTTGGACTAAGATATTCACAGATACAATGGTTGCGCAGGGAACACCCGCAACAAAGAAGTATCCTACGCTTGCAGGACACGCAAACAAGAGCGACTTCGAGGGCTTGGCAGCTTACGCTGACCGCATTGATATCGCAGAGCGCGTACTTAAAAGCTATTTCGTAAACATCAATAACAAGCCTATCGATACAGAAGCTCTCGTTAAGAATATTGATGCTTACCTTCAAACCTTGGTTACTGATTTTGACTATTCCGAGTCAGAGCTTCGCGATAAGGAAGAGCTCTTCCAGATGGTTAAAAACGCAAAGGGCGATAAGGAAAGAACCTACGCTCAAATCAGAGAGTGGAAGCTTAAAAAGCGTCTCACTCACGAGCCGGTTTCCCTTATCAAATACCTCAACGACTGTGTTGCGGGCTTCAATAACAGCAAGGCAGGCGATAAGAAGTTTGACGTTTCCGAGCAGAAGATGGCTCTTAAATTCACAGAGTCCTACATTCAGGAAAGCTACGATAACTTCGTAAATGCAAATAAGGAGAGATTCCCTCAGAACATTCGCGTTAACGTTATGGGCGTAGACTACACAATGTCAGGCGCTGCTGAGGTAGCAGAGTTTGAGAACAAGGTTAAGGCTAAGCTTGATACTAAACTCGAAGAAGACAAGAAAAAGGCGTTTGATAAACGTCTCCTCATCGGCGGCGCAGCTCTTGCAGCAGTCGGCGTAGTATTCTTGTTTATCCAGCCCGTTGTCGGTGTTATCGGCTTGTTAGGCGGCGCAGGATTGGCAGGATTCGGCTGGAAGAAGAGAAAAGACGCTATCGCTGCTCTCGAAAAGGATTATAACGCAAAGCTCAGCCAAAGCAAGAGCACAATCGCAAAAATCGCTCACGAGTGGAAAGCCGCTTGTAACGACGTTGCTGCATTTGAAAACAAACCGGCATTCGTTGTATCTCAAAAGAGTCTTTGATAGGAGGTAATAACAATGGACGAAAAGAACATAAACGTTGATGAAGAAGAAGTAGTAGAAAACGTAGCAGCTGACGACGTTGCGGAAGAAGACGATTTCTTCGATATGGATGCAGCAAGCGAAGAGGCTGTTGCAGAAGAAGAGGATGCTGAATTCGATATGGCTTCAAGCGACAATGTTGTTGTTGCTGAAAATGACGAAGAAGCAGAAAAATTCAAAGAGCAGGAAGGCTTTGCTCAAATATTCCCGTTCGACTGGGTGCTTGAAATCCCTGCAAAGTATATGAACCCGGAGGAATGCTTGAAGCAAAACAAAGAGCAAAAGGTTAACATCAATTCTCAGGAGCACAGATTTACTGACGCTGAAATCGAGAATATGTTGTTCTAATTTTAATTAGAAAACGCTACGCCATCGCTTAACGCGGTGGTGTAGCGAAAATAAAAATTTTAAAAACAGGGCAGTTTTGTTTTTAAAAACAAGGAGTAGTACATGGCAGAAAATATGAATGCAGTTAAAACTAAAAAGTGCACGACTTGCGCGGGAAATTTGGTATTGCTTGGCAATACGTACTATTGCCAGTATTGCGAGAACGCCTATAAGGTTAATCAAAACTCGTCAGATAATAATGAAAAGTTTGTTAGCTCTAATGACAGAATACAAGTTTCATCGGATAATGGTGTAGATGTTTTCGAGAACAATATAGACGGCGTCGTTGAGATTACGTGGTCTGATGAAACCTATTCACATTCAGGTTCGGGTTATGTAATAAGCGCGGACGGTTACGTTATAACAAACACACACGTAGTTACACATAGCAACGGCGCATCCTGCAACAGAGTAAACGTTAGAGTGAGAGATGTTGATACAACGGCAGACGTTGTCGTGCTCGGAGATTCCAAGCACGGACTCGGTTCGGGTATCGATCTTGCACTTATTAAGTTGAACAAGATTCCAAGCGGAACTAAGGCTCTTACCTTTGCAAATTTTGATACGGTAAGAAACGGCGAGAGAGTATTTGTAATCGGAAATTCATTAGGATACGGCACTTGCATTACCAGCGGTATTGTCAGCGACCGACTCAGAGAGGTTGACGGAGATAACCTGCTTATGACGGATTGCGCTATCAACGGCGGTAATTCCGGCGGTCCGATATTTAACAGCAGCGGCAAGGTTATAGGTACGATCGTTTCACAAATTCCGAATGCAAAGGGAATGAACTTTGCGATTCCCGCTTGCGATGTAATAGATTTTATTGAAGATAATCTTCGCAGATAATATCAGTTAATCGTGAAAACAATCGATTGTAAAAAAATGCAATCGTCTAAATTATAGCGAAAACAAAAGGAGAAAAAAGAATGGGAAAGTTTTTTATCGAATGTCCTCGCTGCGGAGGAGTTAATCAGGCTTCCACATCTATATTTTCAAAAAAGATAATCACTTGTACTTGTGGAAACGAGATTGACATTAAAGCATCAAGAGGAGTATCAAAAATCTGTCCGGCTTGCAGCACGGTATTCGTGTGTGACCTGGCAAAAATGAAGGACAAGAGATGTCCGAAGTGCGGCGAGCCCGTAACGGCGTTTACAGCAACCGCAGAATATAAGATGGTGACCCTTACCTGTCCGCAGTGTAGCTGTCGCGTAGAGGTTGACAAAACCAAGCCTTTGGCGGTTTGTCCTATTTGTGACGAGCAGTTCGACGTGCAGAAGGAGATTGCCAAGGATAACGCAGTAAAATCAGGCGGTATCAGCACTATCAAATACGAGGGCGACAACTCCACGTTTATCTGGAAGCACCCAATCGAAGACTTCAACTTCGGCAGCCAGCTTATAGTTCACGAAAACCAGTTGGCAATATTCTTACTTGGCGGTGAGGCTCTCGATACCTTCGGCCCCGGACGCCATACGCTTCAAACAGAGAATATCCCTCATTTGAACAAGGTTTATAACAACGTTACAAATAACGTAAATCCGTTCCACGCAGAAGTTTACTTTGTAAACCTCTCCGAGCAAATGGATTTGAAGTGGGGAACACCCGACAGAATTAACATCAGAGAAGCAGAGAGCGATATGTACATATCAATCGGCGCATCGGGTTCTATGGGACTTAGCGTTGACAGAGATAACGCGCGTAAGCTTCTTACAAAGTTTGTAGGTACTACGGCAGGTATTGATTGGGGCGGAGAAAAGACGGGATTTGCAAAATCAATCAAGTCCTCTTTCCGCGGAATTCTCGTTCGTGAAATAAAGAGCTCCCTCGCATCTGTTATTAAGCAAAACAATTTCAGTATTTTTGAAATTGATATGAGACTTAACGAATTGAGTGAGGCTCTTTCAAATCAAATTAAGCCCATATTCGCTGAGTACGGCTTGATAGTTAAGAATTTCAGTGTTGAAAGCATCGCGCTTCCCGAGGACGATCCCGAATTCGTTAAGTGGAAGAAGGATTACAATATTCGCGCAACACGTATCAGAGAAGAAAAGGCGCGCGCAGATATCGCAGAGGCAGAGCAGCGCAGAAGAATGATTGAAGCGGAGACTGCCGCAAAAGAGAGAGTTATGGCTGCGACGGGCGATGCCGAAATCACAAGACTTCAAGGATTTGCAGAAGCAGACGTTATGCGTGCTAAGGGATATACAGAAAAGGATCTTATTGATGCCGAAGTACAGAAAGCGTATGCTGCCGGAATGGGACAATTTGGCGCAAATGCAGGTTCAGGCGGTGGCGGCGGCGCTACCTCTGAAATGATGAATATGATGATGGGTATGAAGATGTTCGAGTCTATGTCAAACAAGATGGACGGCGCATTTTCAGCATTTGGCGGCGGCAATAAAGCTCCGGCAAGAGAACCCGCGGCAGCTCCCGAGCAAGCAGGTTGGACTTGCTCCTGCGGTAATGCGAATATTCAAGGTAAATTCTGTCCCGAATGCGGCAGTCCTAAGCCTGCTCCCGCAGAGCTTTGGAACTGTGAATGTGGCGCAAGAGATATCAAGGGTAAATTCTGCCCCGAATGTGGTAAGCCGAAGCCTGTAATCGAGACTTGGGATTGCGCCTGCGGCACAAAAGGCATTAAGGGTAAATTCTGCCCCGAATGTGGCAGTCCAAAGCCTGAAACTTGGGATTGTACCTGTGGCACAAAGGGCATCAAGGGTAAATTCTGCCCCGAATGCGGTAAACCAAAGGGTTAAGGAGGTAATTATAAATGAAAATGGATTATAAGACAAAAATATTTCTTGCGATAATGGTTACGCTGTTAGTTCTTTTTTGCGTAGTAACTTGGTTGGTTGTGGGCGTAGAAGGATTTAACGGCACGACGATCGTATCTCTCGTATTTATCGTTTTGGGATTTGCTTCGTTCTTAGTGTTCAAGTATGTGTGCTCACACAAGTCCCCCGAAGCTACTTACTTTATGAATTTGCCAATCATAAAGAACTGCGCAGTATATCTCGTCATCGACTTCATTCTTGCAACTGCATTTATGATTCTCGGTAAGTTCTTTGACGTTCTTGTTCTGAGCATTATGATTCAGACAATCGCATTCTGTATCCACGTTGTGATTGAGCTCCTCTACCTCATTCCAAAATCAATGGTAAAGGTAACCGCCGAGGTTAAGCAGCGCACGGAAAAGATTAAGCAGCTTCGCGCAGACTCCGCAATTCTTTTGCAGTATTGCGCAGATGAAGCAACTAAAAAAGAATTCGGTGATTTCGCAGAACTTTTGAGATATAGCGACCCTATGTCTTGCGAAGAACTCGAAGCAATCGAGGCTCAAATTGAAGAACTCATTCAAAATATGAAGAATCAGTTGATGAGTGGCGATACAGAGACAGCTCTTAATAATTGCAAAATTGCAACTAAACTTGTCAATGAACGCAACACAAAGTGTCTTTTGCTCAAATAATTAAATAGAAAAACGCCCCGTCTTGATCTTTGGTCAGGCAGGGCGTTTTTTACTTGATTTCGAAATTGGAATGTGATATAATATCTGTATTAGAATACATAAAAGGGAAAGAAAAATGAATAAAACCGTTTTGATTACAGGTGTCAACGGCGGAATGGGAATAGCAAGCGCGAAGCTGTTTTCGAGTTGCGGATATACCGTTATCGGAGTAGATATTTCCGATACCTGCGAGCTGCCGATAATCTACTATAAAACCGACTTAACAAAATATAGCGAAATTGAAAACACCTTTGAAAAGGTAAAAGGTCAAACAGAAAAAATAGATATAATCATTCACTTTGCAGGAATTTACCGTATGGATTCCCTTGTGGAAATGGAAGAAAAAGAGTTTGAAAAAATATTTGATGTAAATCTCTTTTCAATTTACAGAGTCAATAAAATTTTTCTTCCGCTGATGAAAGATGGCAGCAAAATTATTATCACATCGAGCGAGCTTGCTCCGCTTTACCCACTTCCGTTTACAGGAATTTACGCTGTGACGAAATCCGCAATAGAGAAATACGCATATTCCTTGAAAATGGAATTGCAGCTGCTTGGAATTGACGTCTCGGTAATACGTCCGGGCGCGGTAAAAACCGAGCTGCTCGACGTCTCCGTGTCACAGCTCGACAGGCTATGCAATAAAACGGAGCTTTATAAATACAATACGAAAAGGTTTAAAAAAATAGTTGATTCGGTAGAGTCAAGGCACGTAAATCCTGACAAAATCGCGAAACTGGCGAAGAAAATCGCAGATAAAAAAAGGGTTAAATTCGTTTACAGTATAAACCGAAATCCACTACTTATTTTATTAAATTCACTACCTAAATCGCTTCAACTTTTCGTAATAAAGAAGATATTGAATAACAGTAACGGAAAATAAATTTTGAAAAAACCGTAATATGTCGCGGATTGCAGCAAGGAATTACTAAAATGAACAGAGAAGACTTTTTCACCTACTGTTTTGAAACCTACAAAACAGCCCCGGACTATCCATTTAATGATTTCAACGAAACAGCGGCGTTTCGCCACGCCGAAACAGGGAAGTGGTACGCATTAGTTATGACTATTTCCAAAAGTAAGCTTGGAATTCACAGCGAGGAAATAACCACCGTTGTCAATTTGAAGCTTCCTGCGGAAATGTTCGGCTCATTCACCGCCGCGGACGGCGTCTACCCTGCCTATCATATGAATAAGGCACATTGGATATCCGTAGACCTTGGCGTTGCCACTGACGACACGATTAAATTTCTCACTGATACGAGCTATCGTGCTACCAAAACAAACCCCAAGCCGCAAAACCCGAATGTTTACCTGATCTACTGAAAGCGGATAAAATAATTAACTAATAGGAAAGAGGAACGGTACGCTTACGCGCGCCGTTCCTCTTTCATTGTGAGTAATTGTTCGATAGGATACATTCGCGCCTTATTTCATAAGCTCGTCGGCAAGGCGAATGATCTCGGGGGCGAGCTTTTTGCGCTTCGCTTTTACGATGGCGTTATAGATGGGGTAGGCGAGACTTGCAAGAATGCCGCCGATAACGCCTACAATAATGCCGATTATCATAGCTAAATTATTATGCGATCCGAAAATCTTACCGAGATCGGTCATAAAAAGACTCATTCCAAAGCCAAGAATTAGCGTACCGACAATACCAAACACAAGCGAAATCGTTTGCGCGGTATTTGTCACACTTGCATCTAGCCGGCGCAGACGTGCCATCTTGTCTTCAACCTCGGTTGGCTTTGTGTATTTATCGCGGATTTGCTTGAGCTCTGCCTGCTGTTTCGCCGAGTAGGTGTAGGTAAATCCGTTTTGTTCGTTAGTGTTCTGCATTTTTAACCTCTATGTTGATTTTTTTAGTTTTGCTGTGCCTTGCGCGATCATATAAATTGCCATCATAACTACCGTTGCCGAAACGGCAGCGCCAACACAGCCAAGCATAATTTTTCGAGCGATGGCATCCATAGTTCCGTCATCAAAAGTCGTGAGCATCGTGGAGGTCAGCGTCAGCATCGATACGCAAGCAGCGGCAAAACTGATTGCTTTTGATGCCGAAAAAACAGGGCTGTTATATTTCTTGTATTTTACCACGTTGACGATGGCGGTGGTAAAGGTGGTAAAGGTGTATGCCGCCATTGTGATCGCGGTTATCATATGGTGCTGGAAGGTTCTGTTCCAATAGACCATAAAGAACACAATAAGAGAGAGCGCAAGGTTCATAACAAGAAATACGATGCCGCAAGCGCGGTACTTTACAAGCTCCGTATGCATTTTTTCACCGGGAGCATACCTCCTCGTATGTCCAATTAAAAAGAAACGCATAATCGCAAGACAGATATAGTACCCGCCAATCGAGCAGAACCAAAAGGTGCGGTGGTAAAACCCGAGCCATATTTGAAAGATTCCGTACAGTACATTCCACAAAAGAGAGCCGTAAAGCGATACGTTTACGCGCAGACGCGCATCATTCAGCCACTTTTGTATATATTTGTTTTCATTTTTAAAGGTTTTGAAAAATCGGACGATATTCGGTATCTTCATGCACCAGACTGTCAAGGTGTAGGCGGAAAGAACGTAGGAGATATAGGCTATTGGTGATTCCACTCCTAAAAATACCATAGAGCCAACAAGTAAAACTGTGGCGAGAGGAAGGAGAGAAATCATAATAGCGATGTGCGGAAAGAGTAACATCTTACCGAGCTTTTTCCAATCCATTTTACGCCCTCCTAATCTTTACGGTAAAGGTTGTGCCAACACCGACGGCGCTCTCTACGCCGATCTCTCCTTGCATTATGTCAACCACTCTTTTTACGAGAGATAATCCGAGTCCGTTTCCCTGTGTTGCGTGCGAGGTGTCGCCTTGATAGAATTTTTCAAAGATATGCGCGCCCACCTCAGCACTCATTCCGCATCCCGTGTCGGTTACTTTTACGGTAGCGTATTTTTCGTCTGCCGTAAGTACAAGCGAAACCTTACCACCGTCCTCGGTAAATTTAAAGGCATTTGAAAATAGATTGTTCCATACGAGAGAGAGAAGCTCCGCATCGGCAGAAACGTGGACACTCTCGGCAATATCCGTTTCAATTTCGATGTTCTTTCGCTCCCACGTGCTTTCATATTGCAAAAGGCTCTCGCAAAGCTGCTCGCCGAGGTCGAATGTAGTGAGATTCGGATAAATTTGCTGATTCTCCAAGCGATTGAGCTTGAGAATATTCGTCATCATATCGGCAAGACGGCGCGAGGCATCGGTAATTGCCTTTGCATACTCAATCCGCTTTTCTTCGGGCAGTTCGGGAGTTTGAAGGAGCGTTCCGTAGTTCTGCATTACTGCAAGCGGCGTTTTCATTTCGTGGGATACGTTGGCAATAAAATCGGTACGCAATGTTTCCACGCTTGAAAGCTCCTCTGCCATCGCGTTGATTGATTCACCAATTTGATTGAAG
>JAZUPQ010000017.1:0-1633 GCA_045605265.1 Eubacteriales bacterium
AACCCCGTTCCGCACAACAATCCCGTACAGCTCGAGATCCTGAACGGAACAAAGGTCATTGCGCGCTGCTGGTACAACTGGGAGGGCGCAAAGGATGCCTTCCCCGATAAGAGCATCAATTTCAGCTACCCCACAAACTACACCTGCACGCAGGTCGTCAAGAAGGCACGTACCACTCCCACCCCCGGAGCTCTCACAGAGGGTCAGATGCCGGAAACGGTGACTAAGTGATTATAGTTGCTAGTTGCTAGTTGCTAGTTGCTAGTTGCTAGTTGGAGGACATTTCCTCGCGTTGCTCGCAAATTTTCATTTTTTTAAACAAACAAGCTCTGTATTCAGTGAAAATCATTGAATACAGAGCTTTTATTATATTGTTTAATTATCAACTGTATGAAATCTTATCAAATCCGAACAAAATTACAGAAATAATTTTAGAACGCAGTGAGAAAATTCCTTCAACTAGCAACTAGCAACTAGCAACTAGCAACTAGCAACTAAAATTACCCGTTCACCTCATACCCGAAATACTCCCTGACCGCGGCTGAATAGTTGGCGATTGCGCGGCAGAGCGGATCGATATCCTCCTCGACTCCGTCCGAGAGCTTATACGCGCAATATTCGGTTATACTGTAGGAAAATACGTAATCGTACTTGACATTCTTACCGTCGGTCTGACAGAGTCTGAAATAATAGGTATCGGCACACTGCTTTGTGGAGATATCGTCAAGGGTGAAGGAGCCTTCCTCGTCTGCAAGCAGATAGGTCTCGTTGCCCTTCACAAGATAGGACGAGATATCCTTGCCCGCGGCATCGGCTTTAGCCTTGAGTGCGCGGTAATCGGCATCGGTCCAGACAAGGAGCGAAAGATCCGAGCTTCCCGGATCGCCCTCGGTATGTAAACGGAGCGCGACGTTATCGAGCAGAACGAGCTGAGCCGAGGTCACGTGGACCGTGGAATCACATCCGACAATAGGCGCGGGATTGGCTTTGATAAGAGCGGTATTGTCTCCCGAGATGCCTCTCTTATCCTCAGGGAGGACCGAGTTTACGGGGGACGAGGAATTGTATTTGAAATACTCCTGCGCCTCCGTGCCGTAATTAAGCATCGCCGAGAGGAGATTATCAAATACCTCGCCGCTTCCGTAGCTTGCTCTGACGTAATCGACGGGAGAATAGGAAAGAGCCCCGCTTCTCAGCTCGCCGACCGTTCCGAGAGAGGTCGATCTGATGCAGATCTGAACCTTCAGATCGTCGCCCCACTTTCTCGAGGGGATGCTGTCGGTCGTAAAGACGTAAACACCGTCCTTTGCGGAATCAGGCTTATATTCGCTGACATTGCCCGCGGCATCGGTAGCGATCATAAGAACACTTGCGTTTTTAAGCGAGGATATACCGTCGACACGTGCGGTGAATCGAAGGGATACGTTGTCGCTGAGGAGAAGGCTGACAGACGTGAACTGCATATCAGCGGTATACGAGGTGTAGATATACTCACCGCCGCTGACCGTCTCGCTGACGAGACCGCTGTTTCTGAGTGCTGTAACGGGAACCGAGGAGCGAACGATTCCGCCGCTCAGCTCAAAGGAATGACTTCCGCTGTCAAAGGCAAAGCTCATCAGCGAAAGCGTGATTC
>JAZUPQ010000018.1:0-23551 GCA_045605265.1 Eubacteriales bacterium
GAAAAACCTGGCTTCCTTTTATTTCTGAATCAGAGAGAATAAAATTGTGTTTTTTTAATATTTCAAGTTGCTCTTCCTTAGATAATTCTTTGGTAATATCGTGCAAAAGCGCCGCGCAGGACAATTCATCGATTTCATTAGGTAAACAGAATTCTGCTAGTTTTTTCGCACATTTTTCAACGCCAAGAGAATGTACGTATCTTTTTTCTGACAAAACATTTGAAAGTGCAATGCGCAAATCATCTATTTCGTTCTGTTTTATCATCGTTGATAAAGCCCTTTCTCATAAATATAATTTTGTACAGAATCAGGCAAAAGCATGTTCGAATTTCTATTTTCAAACGACGCTCTAATTTCACTTGAAGAAATTTCAACAGTCTCGGCTTCTATAAAAATAATTCTCGCGTTGAATTTATTTTCATATTCTCGTTTTGCTGAAAGAATTTTTTCGAGTAACGAGTTATCGTTTTCTCGCCTTACGAGACATATAGTCGCGCTCTCAAATATAAATTCCGGACGAAACCACGATGAAATTGTCAAAAACATATCTGTGCCGCACAAAAAATAAAGCTCTCTATTTGATTTTTTCAAGGATTGCAGAGTTACTGCTGTATAACTCTTGCCCCCTCTTTTTATCTCAATATCTGATATTTCAACATTCTTGATATGCGAAAAAGCCAGTTTGCACATTTCGAGCCTAGATTCTGCGATGATATCGTCAGTAAGTATTTTATGCGGTGGTAAGAAATCTGGAATAATCATCAGTTTATCCGGATTCAAGGCTCTGCTGACCGCCTCTGCAGATTTTATATGTCCTATGTGAGGCGGATTGAAGGTACCACCGAAAATAACTATTTTCTCAGTTGATTTCATCAAATCTCTATCCTTTTTCGTTTAACGGATTCTTTGTAAAGAACGAATTTTGCACCTGTACAAGAAACAACATCACACGAAATTTGTTGCGAAATTTCATTTGCGGCATCTTTTGCAGTATATCCGCTATTGGCAAGAACCTTAACTTTTATCAATTCTCGCGCTTCTAAGGCATTAGAAAGTTGAAGGCAAATTTCCTCCGAAATACCGCCTTTACCGATTTGAAAAATCGGTTCTAACTCGTTGGATAAAGAACGCAAATAAGCTCTTTGTTTACTGGTTAACATCACTATCTCCTTCAAACAGCGCTCTTGCAAATTCATCTGCATCAAATGGCTTCATATCGTCTATTTGTTCACCTACCCCGATAAACTTAACGGGAATTCCAAGCTCTTTTTTGATTGAGATAATAATTCCACCCTTTGCAGTGCCGTCAAGTTTTGTCAGTATCAGACCGGTGATAAAGGCCGCTTCCTGAAATTCCTTTGCCTGTGACACAGCATTTTGTCCCGTTGTTGCGTCTAGAACCAAAAGCGTTTCTTTTGATGAATCCGGCAGTTCACGATTTATAACACGATTGATTTTAGCAAGTTCGTCCATCAGGTTTTTCTTGTTGTGAAGACGACCGGCGGTATCAACGATCAGAACATCAGCCTTTTTGCTTTTAGCAGAATTTATAGCGTCATAGACCACAGACGCAGGATCTGCACCCGCTGCTTGTTTAACAATATCAACACCTGCTCTTTCGCACCAAATTGTTAGCTGCTCTGCTGCTGCTGCTCTGAAAGTATCAGCTGCCGCCACAACAATTTTCTTGCCTTGAGATTTTAGTTCTGCCGAAATTTTTCCTATGGAAGTTGTTTTTCCCACTCCATTAACACCGATTACAAGAATAACTGCAGGCTTTGATTCAATATCTAGAGGCGCGTGTTTTCCAATCATCTCGCGAAGCATAAGCAAAAGTTCATTCTTAACGTCTTCTGCTTCCTTATAGCGATTTTCTTTTACTCTATCACGCAGTTCATCAAGTATTTCTTCGGTGGTATTTACACCAATATCAGCTGATATAAGTAACTCTTCGAGTTCGTCAAACAAGTCCTCGTCAATTTTGTGAAAGGCTTTGAACAAATTGTCTATCTTGGTAATTATTGCATTTTTAGTCTTAAAAAGACCGTTTTTTAACTTCTCAAAGAACCCCATCTAATAACTCCTTCTGCTTTCCTTCTATTTCACTAACATCAAGCTCAATGGCCTGAGAAATACCTCTTTGCGGCATAGTAACACCGTAAAGTCTGTTACCTATCTCCATAGTTCCGCGGCGGTGGGTGATCAGTATGAACTGCGTTCCGTCGTTAAATTTTTTGATATACTCACCGAATCTGAAAACATTAACCTCGTCAAGTGCTGCCTCAATTTCGTCAAGTATACAGAACGGTGTAGGATTAGATTTCAAAATTGCGAAAAGCAAAGCTATTGCAACGAACGATTGTTCTCCGCCAGAAAGCAACGATAAACTGTTGATAATTTTTCCTGGAGGAGCAGCTTTTATTTCAATGCCGGACGTAAGGACGTCTTCCGGATCTGTAAGTTGTAATTCCGCTCTACCTCCGCCAAACAGTTCTTTGAACGTTACACCAAAGTTATGATTGATTGATTCAAAGGCTGTCAAGAAGCTTGAACGCATTTCAACTTCAAGTCTAGCGATAATGTCAGTAAGCTCGTCGTAGGAACTCGTGAGATCTGTATATTGAGTATTCAAATCATCATATCTGGTTTTAACACTTGCATATTCTTCTATATCGCTGGGATCAAAATTACCGAGTGCGCGAAGCTTAGCGCGACATGAGGATTGAATTTCGGCGACCTCTGATCTGTTTTCAGCAGTTACAGGTGGATAATTTAGTTCAACAGCATCTTCATATGTTATTTCATAATCTTCCCATAACTGAGAGCCAAGCTTATCCTGTTTTTCCGTGAGTCTTGTGTAGTTGCTTTCATTTTTCATTTTGACTTCAACGAATGTAACCCGCTCACTATTCTTAATTTTAAGGCGCTCTCTAACGTTGGCGAGTTCTTTATCGAATTCGTCTCCGCCTTGCTCTACTTCTTTGCGCTTTTGATTGAGTTCTTCAAATTCTTTTTCGAGAGCGTCATGTTCGCTTCTATTTTCGCTCTTAACACCATCAATACCATCTCTTTGAGATTTCAACTCGTCAATTCTCGCTTGTTGAGTATTTCTATCTGAATTGAGTTCGTCAAGGCGTGAATTAATGTTATCAATCATCATTTGCACGCTCTCAACATCTTTGCGTGTCTCTGCTATTTTAACATTGACTTCGTTTGCAAGTTGTGCAAACTCATCAGACTTTTCATCGGAAATCCCCATATTTTCGCCATACTTTTCTCTTAAAGAAGTTAAGGCGATAATTCTCTCATTAGCCGCATCGAACTCAGCGCAGAGTTTTGCAATTTCCTCTTCGGCTTCTGTTTGCTGGTTTTGCAAATTATCGTAATCATAACGCAATTTTTCAACTATGTTGCGATTCGCATCCAACTTAGCGTTAGCATTGTCAAGTGCTGCGAATTGAGAACGCGAAAGAGTTAACAAAAGCTCTTTTTCCTCTTCCAAGGTCTTCTGCGCATCTTGATTCGAATGTAATTCTTCTATAGTCTTGGAAAGTTTATCCTTGATTTCATTTATCTGAGCGTCAAGCTTTCTGGCATTTTCGCGAAGCTTTGAGATTTCGTTGAGCCTTGTAAGTATTCCGCTATCTTTCTTGGCGCTACCGCCCGTAAATGAACCGCCAGCATTGATTATCTGACCGTCAAGAGTTACAAGCTTTACTCTGTATTTAATAGTTTTTGCAGCGAGAGAAGCATTTTCAATGTTATCGAAGACAACTGTTCTTAAAAGCAAATATTCAATTATGGAAGTGTATTTACTGTCTGAATTGACAAGTTTGTCGGCTCTTCCGACGTATCCCTTAAAATCTTTGCAGGATCTGATCTCATCGGTTTCAGTTGAAGGTCTGATGGCCGTTATGGGATAAAATGTTGCTCTACCTGCGTTAGCGACTTTCAAGGCTCTCATTGCAGATTTAGCCATATCCTCATCATCAACAACTATATTTTGAAGACTGGCACCAAGGGCCGTCTCAATGGCGGTAATGTATTTTGCATCTACACTTATGAGCGATGAAAGCGGACCGTAAATCTTACCATTACCCTGAATTCTGCCGGCTTTGTACTCACGCATAACGAATTTAACGCTTTCTACATATCCGTCAAAATGCTCATTCATTCTTTGAAGAACGTCTGCGCGTTGCTTTTGGGTATCCTGTTCTAAGGTGAGTGCGTTGAGAGACTCTGTCAATTTTTCACGTTCTTCGGTAAGAATGTTAATCTTTTGATTTGTAGTCTCTATAATCGCATCCTTCTCGGTAATCTTTTCCCTAAACTCAGAAGCATTCGCATCACATCTATCGGCTTCTTCTTTTAGTTTTTTCCCTTCGTTCTCGTATTTCTCTATCTCTTTTTCTATATCGCACGACTTGTTATTGTCACTGATTTTTGAGTTTTTGAGAACGTTAATTCTTATATTCAGATCCTGAGCAACATTTTCTTCAAGAAGCAATTCATCAAGAGTTTCTTGAAGTTTCTTTTTGGTTGCATCTGTTTCTGCCTGATATTTTTGCTGTTCTTCGAGATAACCAAGCTTCTCATCCATCAAATCATTTAGCGTTTTCATTATACCTTGCTTTTTAGTTTCGTATTCGTCAACGTTGATTTGAAGATTAGACTTGCTAGCGTCAATTTCTGAAATTCGTGTTCTTGCTTGTTCAATAAGTTCCGCTGAATGTCTGAAATTTGCATCTGCCATTTGGAGTGCATTGTCAAGCATATGCATTTTATTTTCGGTTGCTCTTATTTGGTTCATCAGCTGCTCGGATTCCAGCTTGTTGAATTGGGATTTTTCGTATAAAGAATTTTCCTGTGCTTCCAAATCCGAGATGAGCTGCTCAACTATTTCAAGCTCGTGCTCCGAGAGCTTACAAGCCTTCTCTGCTTCTTCCACCTCTATTCTAATCTTTTTGGTATCATATAGCCAAAGAGATACGTCAGCACGCTTCTTTTCCTCATATATAGCAAGACCCTTTCTGGCCTTTTCGGCGCTCTTTTCGAGAGGAACAATCTGTCTTTCCAATTCAGCAAGAATATCTTTAACGCGATCAAGATTTTCTTGCGTAGATTTCAATTTGCGCTCCGCTTCTTCTTTTCTGTGGCGGAATTTTGAAATACCGGCTGCCTCTTCAAATATATTGCGTCTGTCATCGCTCTTTTTCGAGATGATTTCTGCAATTTTACCTTGTCCGATGATAGAATATCCCTCTCTGCCAACACCCGTATTCATAAAGAGTTCGTAAATGTCTCTAAGTCTTTTGGGTTGCCTGTTAATTAGATATTCACTCTCACCTGTCCTATAGTAGCGTCTGGTTACAGTAACCTCATCATACTCGGAATCAAGCTTGTTTCCTTCGTCGGTATTATCGAATGTTACAGAAACTTCGGCAAACCCCATAGGTCGTCTATCGTCAGTACCTCCGAAAATTACGTCAACCATCTTGGTACCACGAATATTTCTGCTGGAAAGTTCACCTAAAACCCAACGCATAGCATCGGAAATATTGGATTTACCACTGCCGTTGGGACCTACGATAACTGTAGTACCTCTCTCAAAGGTCAGTACTGTTTTATTGGGGAATGATTTAAAACCGTGTAACTCTAATGATTTTAAGTACATTTCTTATCCTCTCTTTTTCCTTCAATCAAAACTTCGTATTCTTTGAGTTCGTCGCTCTCCTGAAAACAAAATTCACAATTGGGAAATTCATCTTTTAGTCTTAGATAATTGATTTTTTTCTGGCCGATTGCTTTGGACAAAGAATTTCTTGCTATTTTTATATATGTAACCCGAAAGTTATTGATATCCGTTTTATTCAGCTTGTCTCTAATGATTTTGTAATATACCTCACCCATAACCAATTCGCCAAGTGCTGCGTGATTAGGTCCGCTGTAATAAGTTTTCTCAGAGTGGAGGCTCTCACTATCACAAAGCCCCACTCTTATTACATCCACTTTGGCAGAAATAAGTTTTTGCATAACTATTGAACTTCTCTCTATTGCCTCGTATAGCGTAATCGGAGAATACTCATGAGCAAGAGTCATTTCGTACAACTCAGTATCTCTGAATACAATGGTAGGATATATTCGAGCAGCTTTAGCTTTTGAATTTATAATAAAATCCGCAGTGGTTATTTCACTTTGCAAATCGGAGCAAGGAAGTCCTATCATCATTTGACCAACCAAATCAAATCCGAAATTAATTATCAAATCACATGCCCTTTTTTCATCTTCAAAAGTATGCCCACGCTTGCAAGCACAAAGGACATTTTCATCAACACTTTGAAGACCTAATTCTATGGTTCTTACACCAAATTTTTTGAGTATCGATAATATGTGTTCGTTAACATAATCCGGACGAGTAGAACAGCGCACAGAAGCAACCCTGCCGCTTTTGACATATTCATACGCAATTTCAAGGAGTTGAAGCATAAGTCCTTCATCAATTCCTGTGAATGAGCCACCAAAGAATGCTATCTCAGCGGTTTGATTGCTCGAAATTGTGGAGAGAGAGTTTTCAATAGTTGTCTTAACACAGTTGATATCAAATTTTTCCACACCGGAAATTGTCCTCTGATTACAAAATACGCACATATTTGGACAACCAACATGAGGTATGAATATCGGTATATTGATGTGATTTTTCATTGAAATCACTCCTGTATGCCGAATAGCTTTAACGCTTCTTTCGCCGCAATCATTTCCGCGTCTTTTTTATTACCGGCGCTTCCTTTTCCTACGACGTTATTGTTGACACAAGCAATAACAGAAAAAGTTTTGTTATGTTCGGGACCGGTTTCTGCCTCGATTTTATATTCCAAAACAGCAGAACCGTCTTTTTCTATAAGTTGCTTCAACATAGTCTTGTGGTCGGATTTCTGCATATTTTCTAAATTTGACATCTCTTTTCCGAGCAATCTTAAAATTAAATTTTTGTATTCAGTATTACCCTGTTTTTTGCTATCCAAATAAACTGCTCCAAAAATTGCTTCCATAACATCAGCAATCACCTTGGGTTTATTTCTGCACTGAGCGTTTTCGCCGTCTTTTCCCAGGTTGATGAATTCACCAATCCTTAATTCTCTACCTATTTTACACAGTGTTTTTTCACAAACAAGTCTTTGCCTGATATTCGTCAAAGCCCCTTCCGGATATTTCTTTTGTGTCTGAAACAAGTGTTCGGAAATTACAATTTGTAATACTGCGTCCCCAAGGAATTCTAATCTTTCGTTCGAAGAATAGTTATTTCCGTAATTTTTTTGCTCATTAACAAATGAAGTATGAGTAAGAGCTGTTTCCAATAAAGCTATATCGTTAAATTCGTATTCAAGCAAGTCTTGAAGTTCAAAAAAATCTCTTCCAATTGCCACAGCCCTTCTCCTATTGAAAATTAAACATCTGCCTGACCGTACACTTTATCAGCGTCTGAAATGATTTTCCTTTCATCATAATCTTCCGCAAAAATAGTGATGTCGTTATTAATTCCGGTTTCAACAAAGTGAATTGCCTGTTTTACCGCGTTTTTGATTGCTTTTGCATCAGACGAACCGTGCGCTTTAATAACAGGCTTTTGTATTCCCAAAAGTGGAGCTCCGCCGTGTTCAGAGGCATCAAATCTAACTTTGATGTCCTTGATTTTTTCTTTCATTGTCAAAGCGGAAACTTTCGTTGCAATATTTGTATAAAACAAATCCTTTACAAGTCCAAGCATAAATTTACCCATACCTTCAACACTCTTCAAGAGAATATTGCCTGTAAAGCCGTCAGTAACGAGAACATCACAGACGTCAAATGGCAATTCCTTAGACTCGATATTACCTACAAAATCCAACCCACTTTCGGAAAGCATTTGATAAGACTCAACTTGGAGAGTATTTCCCTTATTATACTCCGCGCCATTATTCAACTGTCCGACTCTCGGGCGTTCAATATTGTAGATCTTCTCCATGTACTTTGCACCCATAAACGCAAACTGTACAATATTATCCGAAGTAACAACCAAGTTAGCGCCCGAGTCCATCAGTAAAATAGGATTCGAAAGCGGTAAAACCGTGGCTATCGCGGCTCTGTTGATACCCATAATTCTCTTAACTATCAACGTAGCTCCCGTTATAAGCGCTCCCGTGTTTCCTGCGCTTACAAATGCGTCAACTTCTCCGTTTGCAAGCATTTTCAACCCCATACTCATTGAAGAATCTCGCTTTTCGCGAACAACGCACATAGGTTTATCTTCCATATCTATTACGGAATTAGCATGTACGATCTTAATTTTCGAAAGATTAATTTCATTTTGTACCGCGATATCGGAAATTATATTTTCATCTCCGATAATCCATATCTCTTCCTTGAATTCTTTGGACGCCATTTCGGCGCCTTTTATCATCTCGAGCGGTGCCTTATCGCCGCTCATTACGTCTATTAAAATCTTCATTTACTTCAAAAAAGAATATTCAGACCTTATTATACCGAGAGAGCGCTCGGCGTAGGCGTCATTTCTATTCCTCTTTCCTCCTCTAATTTTTTGATCAAAGGGTGCTATAATGCCAAAATTTGCATTCATAGGTTGAAAATGCGAACTCACTCCACCGTTACTAACATAGTTAGCAAGCGCACCTATTTCGGTCGTGGGCGGAAAAACTATTTTATCTTCGCCAAGAGCGAGTCTGGCGGCGTTTATTCCCGCAACAAATCCCGATGAAGTAGATTCTACATATCCTTCAACACCCGTCATTTGTCCTGCAAAAAACAGTTTTTCGTTTTTGACAGTACTATACGTGGCAGTTAAAAACGACGGTGAATTTATATAGGTGTTTCTGTGCATCACTCCATATCTGAAAAACACAGCATTTTCAAGTCCCGGAATTAAACCAAAGACACGTTTTTGTTCGGGAAAGGTCAGGTGAGTTTGAAATCCAACTATGTTAAACATAGTTCCCTCGATATTCTCTCTGCGAAGTTGGACAGTTGCAAAAGCATCTTCATTGGTATCCGGGACCGGCAAACCAACAGGTTTCATTGGTCCAAATCGCAACGTGTCGTATCCTCTTTTGGCCATAACTTCAACCGGCATACAGCCCTCGAAAACAGTTAAATCCCGTTGCGCCTCTTCATCAAAGGTCTTTAATTCTGCGACCTGCGCACTCACTAGTGCGTTATAAAAGTTGTCATACTCCTCTTTTGTCATCGGACAATTTAGATAATCTTCCGGATTTCCTTTTCCGTATCTTGAAGCAAAGAATACCTTTTCCATATTGATTGACGAAAAGTCAATAATAGGGGCGGCGGCATCAAAAAAATGAAGTTGATTATCGCCTGTTATTTCCTTAATTTTATCTGAAAGTCCGTCGCTTGTTAAGGGGCCTGTTGCAACAATAGTTATCTCATCCGAATTTATTTGAGAAACCTCTTCTTCGATGACCGTAATTCCGGGATTGTTTTTTATTTTATCCGTAACATAATTACTGAAAGCTTCTCGGTTAACCGCAAGAGCGCTACCTGCCGGGACTTCCGTAGCGTAAGCTGCTTCCATAATCAGCGAACCCATTTCAGAAAGCTCTGCTTTTAAAAGTCCCACAGCATTATTTAACTGATTCGAACGAAAGGAATTTGAACAAACCAATTCTGCAAAGTTTGGATATGTGTGAGCGGGGGTGAATTTTTTAGGCTTCATTTCGTATAGGCGAACGTCTGCGCCCAGTTTCGCGGCCTGCCAAGCAGCTTCACAACCCGCGAGTCCCGCTCCAATAACCTTTACAATCCTGTCGCCCATTATTCTACACCGTTAATTTCCTGCTCTCTTTTGTAAGAGCAGTTTCGGTTTTTACAAATAACACTCTTCTGACTTTTGCGATAAAACAGTATATCGTTACAGTCGGGGCATTTTTCTGCAAGTGGCATATCCCAACTCGAAAAATCGCATTTGGGATATTTTTCGCAACTGTAAAATAAGGAGTTTTTCTTTCCGTGTCTCACTAAAATGCTCGAATTGCATTTGGGGCAATTAACTCCAAGTTCTTCTGTCTTTTGCTTGGTAAACTTACATTTAGGGTAATTTTGACAGGCGAAAAAGGTGCCGTATGAACCGCGGCGAACAAGCATTTCACCTCCGCACAGCTCACATTTAAAGCCTGCCAGTTCAACGACCGTTTCTTTCTTTTGAGCAATGTTGCCGTTTTTATCCAAGGGGAGAGTATTCTTGCACTTAGGGTAGTTTGGACATGCAAGAAATTTACCGAACTTACCGCTTTTATAAACCATTTTTGCGCCGCATTTTTCACATTCAACGTCGCTTTCCTCATAGGTTGCGGTTATATCTACCTTTTTGAGATTTTTAGCCTTTTCGAGTGAATTTTTGAAGTTGTCATAAAACTCGGAAAGAATACTTCCCGAGCTCACGCTACCGTTTTCAATCGAGTCAAGTCTATTCTCCATAGACGCCGTAAACTCATAGTCCACTATATCGGGAAAATTTTTTTTCATGAAATCGGTTGTGATATCGCCAAGTTGAGTAGAAGCGAGAGATTTCCCCTCTCTTCTAACATACTCACGGGAAATTATAATTGAAATTATCGGCGCATAAGTAGAAGGTCTGCCAATTCCGTTTTCTTCAAGGAACTTGATAAGAGAGGCTTCGGTGTACCTCGCGGGTGGCTCTGTGAAATGTTGCTCTTTGGAGATATACTCTGCTGTCAATACCTGTCCGATTTTTATGTTTGGAAATTGGGAGAGATTTTCTCCGTCCTCATTATTCTCGTCAAAATTATCATAGACCGCCATATAACCACGGGATTTTATCATATAACCACCGGTTTTAAAAATATAGGCTGAATTTTCAATATCAACCGATATTGTGTCAACAACGGCATGCTGCATCTGACTCGCTACGAAACGCTCCCAAATAAGTTTATAGAGTTTAAACTGTTCAACTGTGAGAAATTTTTTAATTTTGGCGGGTTCAATATTCACGTTTGCGGGTCTGATCGCCTCGTGGGCATCCTGTGCATTAACTCCCGCCTTGTATAATCTTTGAACGTATGGCACTGCATCATTGCCGAAGTGCTTTATGATATATTCCTTTGCTGCTTCCTTGGCGCTATCAGCAATACGGGTTGAGTCTGTACGCATATAAGTAATCAAACCTTGAAAACCGCCAAACTCACTTCCTACATTTAAACCATCGTACAATTCCTGTGCAATCTTCATTATACGTTGAGTTTGAAAACCTAACTTTTTAGAGGCTTCCTGCTGCAACGTAGATGTAGTAAAGGGCGGTGCGGGAAGACGATTTTTTTGTATATGCTTAACGGATTTTACAACAAATTTCCCACTTTCGACTTTTGATACAATTTTGCTTGCTTCAATCTCGTCTGCAACTTTTGCTTTTCCATTTTTATCACCGAAGAAGCGAACTTGAAGTCTCTCGTTGCTATCACTTTTGAGCGCCGCATCTATTGTCCAAAATTCTTGTGGAACAAAATCTGCAATTTCTTTCTCTTTTTCAGCTATTATTCTTGTAGCAACAGATTGTACACGTCCTGCCGAAAGTCCGCTTTTTACGTTTTTCCAAAGAACCTCGCTTAACTTGAAGCCAACAATCCTGTCAAGGATTCTTCTTGTTTGCTGAGAATTAACCAAGTCCTTATTGATTTTTCTTGGATGCTTAATCGCATCTTTAACTGCGTTTTTCGTTATTTCATTAAACGCAATTCTGCACTCGCTTTCCTCCGGAATACCAAGTTGGGTAGCGATATGCCAAGAAATAGCCTCACCTTCGCGGTCGGGGTCGGTTGCAAGAAAAATTTTGTTAGCGCTTTTTGCTTCTTTTTTCAGGAGAGTTATTACGTCTCCTTTTCCACGAATATTAATATATTTAGGCTCAAAGCCATTTTCTATATCTATTCCAAGACTGCTCTTAGGTAAATCTCTAACGTGCCCCTTGGAAGCGATTACTTTATAATTAGCGCCAAGGTAGCCTTTAATTGTATTGGCCTTGGCGGGAGATTCAACAATAACTAAATTCGCCATAAAATTATAAATATGATGCCTTTCTACTTTAATTTTCTCGATACCCTATCACCCGGTAACATTGTTACAAATTTAAGCATTTCAAGTTTCAAGAGACCTTGCATAACATCTTTTAGGCTATGCGTCTCATCAATCAAAGAATTTACCAATATTTCACCGCTAATCGGTATTTTCTTGTATAATGCCAGTGTTTTCGCGTCTACCGAAGGAGCAGTCTCAACCGTACTTTCCGGGATCGAATCTTTAGGAATAGTTATATTTTCTTCTTTCTTACCTGCCTTATCTGCGCTGATAGGCTTTGGTTTGGAGCGTGGAGGGCAGAAGATTGAATCACTTGGTGCAACGCAAGATACCCTATACTCTGTCAAATAGTGAAACATATCGACCTTATCATAGGAGAGTTTGCAAGGGTTAAGTTTACCTACAAAATCCTTTTCCAAAGCCAGAATTATATCGGTAGCAGCAGTAAAAAGACCTGCTCCGTTACGGATAAGCAGATTGGATGCTTCACTATTTGAATTACCGACATTACCCGGTAAAGCAAATACTCGTTTTCCCTGTTCTTTCGCGCATCTGGCGGTTATGATTGCACCGCTTCGCTCCCTACCTTCGATAACAAGAGTAGCTACGGAAAGACCGCTTATGATCCTGTTTCTTATGGGAAAATTTTTGCCCGACGGCGGTGTGCCGGGTGGGTATTCCGTAAATACGCAACCCGACTTAACAATTTCCCGCGCTAAAAATTGATGCTGTGACGGATAGCAGACGTCTATTCCGCTACCAATGACTGCGATAGTTGGACAATCGGCGCTTAAAGCGCCTGCTAAGGCAACGCCGTCAATACCTATTGCCATACCTGATACAATAGTAGCGCCCGTCATAGCCAAATCTCTCGCAACCGAAAAGGCATTCTTTCTGCCATAGTCACTCAAACTACGAGTTCCAACAATAGAAATGCAGAAATTTTTAGAAAAATCAGGCAAAACTCCTCGATAGTAAAGAAGAACAGGAGGAGTGCTGATAGATTTTAAACTTTTCGGGAACTTCTCATCGTCATATGTAAGTATACCAACACCTTTGGAACTGCAAAATTCCAATATTTCCTCAGCCCTAGATGTATCCTTGTCCAAAAGAGCATTATAATCTGCATTTTTGGAAGAAATAACCGAGGCTAACGAGTTGCTATCCTGCTGATATATTTCTTCGGGCGTAGAAAACTTTCCTAGAAGTTTGGCAAAGGTATCACTACCAGGTGTACAACAAAGCGAAAGCCAAATCCAATACAGACGTTTACGCATAAATACTCCTAATCTGCTTTACTCTGCTCCCACATAAAAATTGCAGCCGCAACCGATGCGTTAAGGGACTCGGTATTTGCAGATATAGGAATGTAAACACTGCTATCGCAAACTTGAGATATTTCATCAGGAATACCATGCCCTTCATTTCCAATTATGAAGATATCATTATTGAAAATTTTAAGTTCGTCAAGACTCTTTGCTCTCTCGGTTAACTCCGCTGCAAAAACACGCCTACCGTTATGTTGCGCAGACATAATCAAGCTGATAATATTTTTGACTTTAGTAACCTTAATTTTGAACAAACTGCCCATCGCGCCTCTGATAGTCTTGGTGTTATAAATGTCAGCGCAATCATCACTTAAAATTATATGCGTTATTCCAAAAGCAACCGCGCTGCGTATAACAGAACCAAGGTTGCCGGGGTCTCTAATTGAGCACAAAATCAAGGCTCTTTCATCATTTTTAAGAAAAAACTCTTCCTTATATATTATATCCAAAATATTAAAATTGTCAAGATATTTTATTATAGTAATGACACCCTGCGGTGCTTTCTCACTTGATATTTTGGAAATCGCTTCTTCGCTAACGCTGATAACTTCAAACTCGCGATTGATTTTTCCATCTATTCTGGATTTAATTTGAGGCAGAATATCGGAAAAAATATTTTCGCATACGAATATGTGAGTTATTTCCAACTGTTTTTCCAATGCGTCAAAACATAGTTTTTCGCCTTCAATCAAGAAACGTTTTTCTTTTTGTCTGTACTTTTTATCCTGGAGTGAAGCCGCCCATTTTATCAGCGAATTATTTCTGCTTTTAATTATTTCATCTTTAATTTTCATTGAATTCTCCAAACGAAAATTTATTTTAAAAATAAAGCAAAGCCCCGACTTACCTAATTGTAAGCGGGACTTATTTGCATTATTTTGCCGTCTTTGCTTTTTCGCAGATTGCCGCAAACGCTTCCTTATCTGAAACTGCAATCTCAGCGAGCATCTTACGGTTGAGGTCAATACCTGCAACTTTAAGACCGTGCATAAGTGTCGAATAGTTCAAGCCGTTAACTTTAGCTTGAGCAGAAATTCTTGTAATCCAAAGTCTGCGAAAATCCCTCTTCTTAAGTTTACGACCCGTAAATGCATAGTTACCACTCTTGAGTACGGCTTGTTTAGCCATCTTAAAGTGCTTTGATTTTGAACCCCAGTAGCCTTTTGCCGCTTTGAGAACACTCTTTCTTCTTTTGCGCGTCATTATAGCGCCTTTAACTCTTGCCATTTATATTTTCCTCCAAATCTTTCTCTCAGCCAAATTACTTGTTTATAAGGCCTCTGTAAATAGGTGCAAAGCTCTCGCTGAGAATAGCGCCCTTACGAAGGCTTCTTTTACGCTTCGCAGTCTTTAAACCGAGCTTATGACGGTGATTGTTGTGAGACATCTTTACCTTACCGCTACCGGTCAGAGAAAATCTCTTGGCAGATGCCTTATGAGTCTTAATTTTTCCCATTTTTATTCTCCTTTTCGCTTGGGATATTACCCAATTTTAATAAACTGTTTAATTTTGCTTTTTCTCTTTTTCGGGTTTTGCAGCCGAGAGAATTATCGACATAAATCTACCTTCCAATATCGGCTTCTTTTCGGCAACTCCTACGCCGGAAAGCGCTTCTTGGAATTTTTCAATGACTTCTCTGCCTAAATCCATATGAGACATCTCGCGTCCCTTGAAACGAACAACTGCTTTAACTTTATTGCCTTCACCAAGGAATCTTTTGGCTTGATTTACTCTCGTATCAAAATCGTGTTGCTCGATACGACAGGAGAGTTGAACCTCTTTTACCTTAACGATAACTTGCTTTTTCTTGGCTTCTTTCTCTCTCTTATCGCGTTCGAAGCAGAATTTACCATAATCTATTGCACGGCAAACAGGTGGTGTAGCGGTAGGAACGATTAAAACGAGGTCAACTCCGTTATTGTAAGCATAAGTACGGGCGTCCTCAATACTCATAATACCAACCTGCTCGTTATTCACACCGATAACTCTTACTTCAGAAGCCTTAATTTCTTCATTGATGGCTAAATCTTTACTGTTGTTGCTAATGGCTTTATACCTCCAAAAAACAAAAAATGCATACAGAAATTCCGTACGCACCCAAATACCGCCCATCAAAGCGATAAACCAAGTATTTACCATACTCGCCCCTGCGGTATGGTGAGAACGAAAATTCTGCTTATTGTGAAGCCTTACGCTTCTTCCCTAATATTATATCACCGCAATTTTAGATTGTCAATACTTTTTTTGAAAAAACACAAATTTTTTTCAACAAAATTATTAAAATATTTGAAAAAAGGACTAGATTTTTATAGAATAATATGTTATAATATGTTGATAACTATTCTTTTTTTCGCGAGGTACATTAAATGTCAAAGATTACTAATGCCGAGGAAGTTATGCTTCCGATTTTGCCACTGCGTGGCATTGTCGCATTTCCTGCGGTGCAAATTAATATAGAAATAGCGAGACCTATGTCGTTAAAGGCTTTTACATCGGCAGCATCTCTTCATGATGCAAAAATACTTCTCGTCACTCAAAAAGACATATCTGTCGAAAATCCCACCGAATCGGACCTTTATAAAATCGGCGTTTTTGCGGAAATTAAGCATGTTGTAAAAACACCGCAAGGAACTTTAAACGTTATTTTTGAAGGCATAAACAGAGTTAAATTACTCTCCGTAGATTCAGCCAAAGGGTTTATGAGGGGCTCTTTTATCGTAAAAAACGAAACAAAAAATACGATTGTCACTCCAAGTATCGAAGCTCTGATTCATGAAGTTAAACACCATCTTTCAATTCTTAAAGATATTCATCCCTCATTTACCGATGATATGAGAATGGCGGCGGAAGCAATAACAAATCCGGCTTATCTTGCAGATTTCGTTGCCAGCTCGGCAATTATAGATTACAAAAACAAACAAAATGTCCTTGAATCCCTAACGGTCAAATCCAGGCTGGAAAGATTGCTTGTGGCTCTCGAAGAGGAGGGCTTGCTTTTGGAATGCGAACACTCGATTCAAATGCAAGTGCGGGAAAAAATAGACCGAAATCAAAAAGACTACTTTCTACGGGAACAAATTAAGGCTATACAATCCGAACTCGGCGAGGATGATGACGATGAAATCAAGGAATATGAAAACAAAATTTCAAAAGCCAAGCTCCCTGAAGAAGTGAGAGAAAAATTGTTCAAAGAGTTGAACAAGCTCGCTAAAACTCCTTTCGGCGCTGCCGAAGGTACTGTTATCAGGACATACCTTGACACCTGTCTCGAGTTCCCGTTCGGAAAGAAAACGACGGATAAGGTTACTGTAAATGAAGCGAGAAAAATTCTCGAGCAGGACCACGACGGACTTGACAAGGTTAAAGAAAGAATTTTAGAATTTGTTGCCATCAAACAATTCTCACCTGATGTTAAAAACCAAATTATTTGTCTTGTCGGTCCTCCCGGCGTCGGAAAAACCTCTGTCGCTTCTTCAGCTGCAAGAGCGCTCAAAAGAAAGTATGCAAGAGTTTCGCTCGGCGGTATGCACGACGAAGCCGAAATCCGAGGTCACAGAAAGACTTATGTCGGAGCAATGCCGGGAAGAATTGTAAGCGCAATAATTAATTCAAAGGTAGAAAACCCTGTTATCGTACTTGATGAAATTGATAAAATGTCAAACAATTTCAGAGGCGACCCCACATCTGCGCTCTTAGAAGTCTTGGATCCTGAGCAAAACAAAGCTTTTCGCGACAATTTTATTGAAATACCAATAGATTTGTCCGACTGTCTTTTTATCGCCACTGCTAATAGCTATGATACCATTCCTTCTCCTTTGCTTGATAGAATGGAAATAATTGAATTATCGACCTATACCGATAGCGAAAAAATTGCTATAGCTAAAAATCACCTCATTCCAAAGCAATTAAAACGCAACGGAATAACCAAGAGAATGTTCAAGATTACCGATGCAGGCTTAATTTCCCTCATTAAAAGGTATACTCGCGAAGCTGGTGTTAGAAATTTGGAAAGAGAAATTGCATCTCTCATTCGCAAGAGCGCAAAACAAATAGCCGAAACCAACAAAAAATCAGTTACCATTACCGACAAAAATATAGCCGACTTTTTAGGCAAGCCCAAAATTACTCCTGAGGAGCTTGAATCGGTTAACGAAGTGGGAGTTGTTAACGGACTTGCTTATACTCAAAGTGGCGGAGACTTGTTAAAGGTAGAGGTTGCTACTATGGAAGGTAGCGGCAAAATAGAACTCACAGGTTCTCTCGGCGACATTATGAAAGAGTCTGCTAAAATCGCCCACTCGTATGTGAGAACTATCGCAGATAAATACTCGATTAACAGAAGCTTCTACAAAGATCTGGACATTCATATTCACTTCCCCGAAGGCGCAATTCCCAAAGACGGTCCTTCTGCGGGAGTTACAATGGTTACCGCCATGGTAAGCGCTTTGAGCAATACTCCGGTAAAACGCGACGTTGCTATGACTGGAGAAATAACTTTGCGAGGAAAAGTATTGCCGATAGGTGGTCTTAAAGAAAAAACCTTGGCAGCATACCGTTCGGGAATAAAAACCGTGCTTATTCCTGCAGAAAATCTTAAAGATTTGGACGATATAGACAAAGAGGCAAAAGCAAATCTTAAATTCATTCCCTGCAAAAATGCCAACGATGTTCTCGCAAACGCACTTCAAATGTAGAGGGAATTAAAATGAAAATAAATGTCAATAATTCTACTATTTCTATGAGCGTAGGAAACTCCAAACAATTCCCAAGAGAGCCCAGGGCTCAAATCGCTCTTTCGGGCAGGTCGAATGTAGGAAAAAGCTCACTCATCAACACTCTTTTAGGCAGAAAATCCTTAGCAAGAGTCTCGTCCGCCCCCGGTAAAACCATAACCATCAATTATTATGACATTGATAAGAAAATGTATCTTGTGGATCTCCCCGGATACGGATATGCAAGACGCTCACAAGATTCTAAAAAGGTTTGGAGCAATTTGACAGAAGAATATTTTCTTAAAAACCCCTCAATCGATTCATTAAAGCTGGTTATACAACTTATCGATATAAGAGTTGGCCCAACTGACGACGATATAATGATGATTAATTTTTTGATAGATAACGAACTCCCATTTATTGTCGTAGGAACAAAAACAGACAAGCTCTCAAAAACCGCTTTGACGACTGCTATTGATAATATACAAAATGAGTACTTTCTTGGTACAAATATCGAGGTTTTACCCTTTTCTTCTGTGACAAAAGAAGGAAAAGAAACCATTTGGAACAAAATTTTTGACTCTATCAAATAATTATGTTTCTTTCGCAAATTAAGGAGAATCTATGTTGGAAAGATTAGGAAGTTATTTATTATCTGCTTTGGCAACACTATTAATACTGACTATACACGAATACGCACACGGATATATCGCTTATAAGTTTGGAGACAACACCGCCAAATCGCTTGGCAGGTTAACGCTTAATCCGATAAAACATATCGACCCGGTCGGAGCGCTATGTATGGTATTCTTTCACTTTGGCTGGGCCAAACCCGTTCCTATCAACTCGAGAAACTTCAAAAAACCAAAACGCGATTTTGCTTTGGTTGCCCTTGCCGGCCCGCTTTCAAATTTAATTTTTGCATTCCTATCCTCTTTCCTATATTTACTTTTACTGTCTTGGTTTAGAGATATAAATTTCAAAAGTGAATTTCTCTTATCGGTGGCTCAAAACACCCTCAATTTTGTCGCTCTGTTCCACATCATTAATATTGGTATTGCAATTTTCAACCTAATTCCAATCCCTCCCCTAGACGGTTCAAGAATACTTAATGTTGTTCTTCCTACCAAAACATACTTCGCGATAATGAAATATGAAAGACAGATTTATCTCGGACTTTTAATCTGGCTGCTTGGCGGAGATATTATTTCAAACGCTCTTTTAAGTATTCCTATTATCTCTATTAATCCGATTTTATCCTTCGTTGCCAATCTTTTCTCACTGCAAAATATACTTGGTTATTTATTCAACCTTGTTTCCAACGCAATGATGAGTTTCTGGCAATTATTCCCGTTTTTAAGATAAATTTCTTTGAAGGTGCTTTATATGATTGACCAATTAACATACCGACTGGACCAATTTGAAGGTCCTCTTGACCTGTTGCTAACTTTAATATCAAAAAATAAAGTCAGTATTACGGATATTCCTATCGCCATTATTTGCGATCAATATATCGAATACATTGAAGAAGCGCGAAATATGGATTTGGAAATCGCTAGCGAATTCATCGTTATGGCGAGCGAGCTTATGCTCATCAAAAGCCGTATGCTTCTTCCTCACGAAGAAGGCACCGAAAACGACCCGAGGCGCGAGATTGCAGATGCATTAATGTTGTACAAACAAGCCAAACTTGCGGCGGAAGAACTTAAACCTATGTACGATGAGTTTTCAAACCGATTCGTAAAAGGAACCGATGATATACCCCCGGAAAAAGGATTGCCTCTGAATTTAAATCCCGATATGCTGATTAAAGCGTTAAATTCAGTACTTCGTAGAATAAAAATAGCCCAAGCGGAACGAACTCCGACGGAACTTGTTAACCCGTTGATTAAGCATCATGTAGTTTCTGTTGAAGAAAAAATTGAACAGATTTGCGCATTACTTGAAGAACATGAGGAAGCATCTCTCTTTTTCTTGTTAAAAGATTCGGAGTCAAGATCAGAATTAGTTGCTCGTTTTATGGGCATACTTGAATTAATTAAAATCCACAGAATCAATATAACTACAATACACTACATCGAAGATGTTATTGAATATGACACCCTCGGACTTGATATGAAATTCGCTTTAAATCCTAATTATGTTCCCGGAGATATTTCAGGCAGTGAATTTGATGTAAGACCGCAGGAATCTGAAAATAAAGAGGATACAAAATGACAGACGCACTTGAAAATCAACTTGATGAAATGAATATTACAGAGTTATCTGATACACTTTCGAATGAAGAGCCTAAGCGTGTTGTGGTTTTTGAAGAGGCTTTGGAGGCAATTTTATTTGCCGCCGGACATCCTATCACTTACTCTACACTTGCACGCGTTTTTGAAATGACCCCCGCAAAAATAAAGGATAAAGTATTTGAATACTCTCTCAAATACAACGACTCCGAGATTCCGCGCGGTGTAATACTCCTCACTTATAACGATTCCTGTCAGCTTTGCACAAAGCAACACTATCTAACCGAAATCAGAGAAGCGCTTGGCATCAAAAAAAGCGGTACGCTCTCTACTTCTTCCATGGAAGCATTGGCGATTATTGCCTATAATCAACCGGTTACACGTATGTTTGTCGATACTTTGAGAAGAGCGGATTCCTCTTACGCCATGGGAAATCTTCTTGACAGAGGATTGATAGAATCACAAGGAAGACTTGACGCCCCCGGCAGACCTATGCTTTACGGAACTACTCCCGACTTTTTACGTTCCTTTGGTCTCAAATCACTATCCGACCTTCCTAACACAAGCGATGAACTGATGCAAGTATTCGAAAAAACAAAGTTTTCAGAAAATGAAAATAGAGAAGAAAATTCTGCAAAAGATATAATTGACCCTACGCAAGGAAAACAAATATCCCTCGAAGAAGCTGCCGAAACCATACTTGAAGAAGCCGATACTGATGTTAATGAGCCGTCGGCCGATGACGATTTGGGGAACGATTATTAATATTTTCGCACGAGGCTGAAATGATAGGAGTTTATGTATTTCTTCTGTCAGCATCGTTAATTCTACTCACGCTAGCACAAACAATTACAACCGAAATAGTTCTTGAAAACGGTTTTATTATAAGTTATGACTTTCTTTTTTTAAAATTTTCAATTTTCCCTTTCAAAAATGTATTTTCTCATTTTAGAAAAAAGAAAAGAAAAAAGAACTTGAAAAATACAAAAAGATTGAGGTTATTTCGCGAGATTATAAAAAAAAGCGACATAAAAATTCTCGATGTTAGCATTCCTCTTGACAAAAATTTACCCGATGTGGAAATTCTGCAAAAGCAGAATTTAACTAATATACTCTCGTTTATTGTTTCTTTTTTACGCTTGAATGCTCGTAGTGTTACCTTTCAGGACTCAAAATATGAAAACAATGCCGGTACCGCAATCAGAATTCAGTTCAAAACACTACTCGTTGACATTATATATTCCATACTATTTTGCTATTTTAAGGATTTCAAAAGAAAAATTAGCAAAGGAAGATTTAAAGTTGTCAGATAACAAAATGAGCGAAATCCTCAAAACATCCTTAGATGGTATTAAGGATTTCACAGATGTAAATACTTCGGTAGGTTCACCTATCCAAACTCCCAGCGGCGTCACTGTAATTCCAATATCAAAGGTCTCAATAGGATTTGCAACGGGTGGAATTGACTTTGTCAGTAAAAAGCTTCTTGCAAATCAAAACTTTGGCGGTGGTGGAGGCACCGGTATCTCTGTTACCCCTATTGCGTTTTTAACTGTTGATAAAAATGCAAATGTCAATTTGATCCACTTGTCGCACAATGCCACAACAACTATAGATAAAGCACTGAGTTTAATCGAAAGTTCACCGGAAATTGTTGGCAAAATTAAGGATATATTCTCATAATTTTCTTGAATATCTTATCTCCTGTTTGAAAAACTAGAATTGGAGGTATAGATATGTACGAAAATAAAAAAAGAATTTTTCTGCTTTTACTGATACTAACCTTGCTGTTTTCGCTGTTTACGGTTTATATTTACTCAGAAGGAGGACTATCGCTAAGCGCAAAGTCATCTGTGCTGTATGAGCCGAGCACGAATACCTTTCTCTACTCTAAAAATTCCAACAAAAAAATGCCTATGGCCAGCACAACAAAAATTATGACCGCGATTATTGCAATCGAACGCGGTAATTTAGAAAGTGTTGTTATACCGAATGAGAAGTCAATAGGCGTGGAGGGTTCTTCGATATATATGAAGCCCGAGGAATCCTTCAATTTTTTGGATTTAATATATGCCTTGATGCTTCAAAGTGCAAATGACGTTGCCACCGCTTTGGCATACGAAATTTCCGGCGGTGTTTCCGAGTTTGCAGAGTTAATGAATGATACGGCGACAGAACTGGGCTTGGAAAATACTCATTTTATGAATCCTCATGGACTTGACGAAAAGTACCACTATACAACAGCACATGATCTTGCCGTACTTAGCGCGTATGCTTTGAAAAATCACATTTTCAAAGAAATTGTATCGTGTAAAAAACGAGTTATTGAAAGCTCCCTTTCATCAAGGACATTAGTCAACCATAATAAGCTCTTAAACATGTACGACGGCGCGATAGGTGTTAAGACCGGATTTACAAAAAAGAGTGGACGTTCCCTCGTGGGCGCATGCGAGAAAGACGGCATAACTTTAATAAGCGTAACTATTAATGCCCCGGATGATTGGAACGACCATAAAAAGTTATTTGACTATGGCTATTCAACGCTTAGTTTTGTCAAGATTGCAAAGATTGGGCAATTTCATTATCGAGTACCTATCATATCATCCGAGGAACAGTTTATTGATGTAAAAAACGAGGAAGAACTCTCTTTACCTCTTATTTGTGGAGAAAATAATATTAAAACTCAAATAATTTTGCCGAGATACCTAATCGCTCCCGTGAAAAAAGGTGATATTGTAGGAAAAATAATTTTTACAAAAGACGGTCTTGAAATTGGCAAAGTAAATTTAATTGCGCAAAACAATATTGACAAAAAGCGAGAGCATTTTTCTATATTCTAAATCTATTAAGGAAGACAAATATGCAAAATATAAGACTTCAAAAGTTTTTGGCGGATGCAGGTCTAATGTCTAGAAGATCCGCAGAAGAAGAGATAAAACGAGGAAATGTTGCTGTTAACGGTCACGTTGCTACACTTGGTACGAAGGTTGACCCGAGAGAGGACCACGTAACGTACAAGGGAAGAAAAATCAAATACGAAAAGCGCGAGTACACTTACATAATGATGAATAAGCCGCGCGGATACCTTTCCAGCACCTCAGACGACAGAGGAAGAAAGTGCGTTACCGACCTGCTGACAGGCGTTGATGCAAGAGTTTATCCCGTAGGCAGACTCGA
>JAZUPQ010000019.1:0-5023 GCA_045605265.1 Eubacteriales bacterium
AACGACATGGCTAGATCCGACTTGGAGTACAGTGAAATATACTCTGATATCGCTGCAAAAGATAAATGCGTAGTTCTTGATTACGGTGTTAACAAGGGAAAAGGTTACGCTTTGAAGTATGCCTTTCAGTACTGCAAAGACCATTACGGTGAATCATGCGTATTCGTTACGGCAGACTGTGACGGTCAACACTTATCAAAAGACGTGATTTCTTGCGCAAGAAGCGCGATTGACCACCCGGGAAAATTAGTTTTGGGCGCGCGCGACTTTTCTCTTGAACATGTTCCTCAAAGAAGCCGTTCGGGTAACATATTTACAAGAAGACTCTTTAAGGTTCTATACGGCATTTCTTTGTCCGATACGCAAACAGGTCTCAGGGCCTTTACCTACTCCCTACTCGATACCTTGATAAAAATCAAAGGCGATAGGTTTGAATATGAAATGAATATGCTGATTATACTCCACAAAAAGAGAATCAGCATAATCGAGGTTGAGATTGACACCGTATATAATGAGAAGCCGGAGGACGTTGAAAAAGTTTCTCATTTCCGAACATTCAGGGACAGCGCAAGAGTTATGAAAACGCTATTTTCCAACTTGGGTTGGTATTTCGTATCCTCGTTCGTTTCTACGGGTATTGAGCTTGCAACCTTCTACACCTTAATGCGTTTGTCTATATATTGGAATTTTAAATACGCGGCGCTGATAGCCTTAATTCCAACGATTGGCGCGAGAATTATATCCTCGGTATTTAATTTTATTTTTAACTTTAAGTTCGTATTCAACGGGCAGTCAAAGCGCTCGATTTACAGGTATTATTCCCTGTGGGCCGTTCAGTTGAGCATTTCATACGGTTATGCCTCACTTCTGACTTATTTATTCAGGTTGCCCTCGGGAATTTCCAATAAAACCGCCTCGCTGTTAACAACGGTTTGCAAGGCGATATTTGACTTTACTCTCGGCATTTTCTCCTATCAAATTCAGCAGCGCTGGGTGTTTAAAGCACCTCCCGAAAACTTCCGATTCTATGGCCCGAATTTGAGATTTTGGAGAGGCGTCTACACCTTCTTCAACCAGAAGTACAACTTTAAGGTTATACCTGACGAGGACCGCCCTGCCGTATATGTTTGCAGGCACTTAAATATGAACGGCCCTATTAAAGTTTGTCAAGCAACCAAGTTCGATATTCATATTTTTGTGTTAAATAAATTCTTCAATTTTAGGTCTTGTTTTAACCAATTTGCAAACTATACGTTTACAAAACGCTACGGAAACAAGGGAATAAAGGCGTTTTTCTGTAAATTTTTTGCTTTTTTCGCAGCCCTCTGGGTTCCCGGAGTCGTCCGTTCTTCAAAGGCAATTCCCGTTTACAGAACCAGCGCGGATTCTATAAAAACCTACAGGTCAGCACTAGATGTTCTTGGCAAAAAAGAGAATATAATCATCTTCCCCGACGTAGACTATACCGCGCCTGAAAACGTAAAAAGCGAAATCTACGATGGATTTTTGCTTCTTGATAAACTCTATTTTAGGCAGTACGGACAGCACCTTGATTTTATCGCAGTCAGAGTGGACAATAAAAAGAAAGAAATATATGAGCTCGGTCGCGTAAGATTTGAAGGCGAATCCGATTTCCGCGAAGAAATCAAAGCCGTCTCCAAGGAGCTTCACGACCTGTTAATGAACTAAAAAAAGCCGATTTTTGCATTGTCAAAAATCGGCTTTTTCTTACTGTTTGTGATGAAATTTTTTGGCTTGATATACGGGTTCGCAGCTCAAATGCATTCCAAGCTTTCGTATAGTGTTGACATCTACCTCCGGGAGAATAACGGACGAGTGAATTTCTACCCCTTTAAGATTTGGAATTTCCTCCATCGCGTATTTTGCCTCGTAGGTGTCGGCGGCCGAAACCGCAAGAGCTACCAAAACCTCGTCTGTGTGAAGGCGAGGATTGTGATTGCCCAAATAATAGGTTTTTAGGTGCTGGACGGGCTCTAAAACCTGCGGAGATATTATGTCCGTATCGGGTGAGATTTTCGCCAAGGCTTTAAGAGCGTTCAAAACTGCGGCGCTCGGAGCGCATAAAAGCGAGGAGGTTTTTCCGGTCACTATACGTCCGTCCGGAAGCTCTATCGCTACCGCGGGGGAGTCTGCCATTTCCGATTTCGTGATGGCGGCATTTACGCATTTTCTCTCCTCGCTTATGTTGATATTGAGCTTTTGCATAAGCATTTCAATTTTCATTACTTCTGCATCGCTTCCCCGTTCTTCGCGTCTTCTGCAAAGGGCATCATAATATCTGCGTATTATTTCTCCTCTTGCAGACTTGCATACCGCCTCGTCGTCGTAAATGCAAAATCCCGCCATATTTACTCCCATATCGGTGGGTGACTTATACGGGCATTTTCCTAAAATGCCGGTAAACATTGAACGAAGCACAGGAAAAATCTCTACGTCTCGGTTGTAGTTAACAACCGTCTCTCCATAGACTTCAAGGTGGAAGGGGTCGAGCATATTTACGTCGTTAAGGTCTGCCGTTGCCGCTTCATACGCTACGTTGACGGGGTGAGAGAGAGGCAAATTCCAAATCGGGAAGGTCTCGAATTTTGCGTATCCCGCCTTTATTCCTCTCTTGTTGTCGTGGTAAATTTGAGAAAGGCAGGTCGCCATTTTACCCGATCCCGGCCCCGGAGCGCTCACTATCACTAAGGAGCGATTGGTTTCGACATACTCATTCTTGCCGTAGCCCTCGTCGGAGATGATATGCGGGATATTTTGAGGATAGCCTTCTATATCGTAGTGTTTATAAACCTTTATGCCTAAATTTTTGAGTTTTTTCTTGAAAATTTCAATAGCGGTCGAGGGAGCGTAACGAGTCAGCACTACCGAGCTCACGTAAAGACCGTATCCGCGGAAGGCGTCTATGAGACGCAGACAGTCAAGGTCGTAGGTTATTCCAAGGTCGCCGCGAACCTTATTCTTTTCAATATCCGCAGTATTAATAGTCAAAATTATCTCCGCAACGTCTTTTAACTCTATCAGCATACGGATTTTACTGTCGGGGGCAAAGCCAGGCAAAACACGGGACGCGTGAAAATCGTCAAACAGCTTACCGCCGAATTCAAGATACAGCTTATCGCCGAACATTGATATGCGTTCTTTTATTTTTTCGGATTGAAGTTTTAAATATTTGTCATTGTCAAAGCCTAACCTTTGCATTTAACTCACCCCCGTTAAATAATAATACCATTATTCTATCATAAAAATTCCCGTTTTTCAAGTTATATAACTACTTTATTCGTAGAATTAAATGGCGAAAAATGCAAAGGTTTTTTGTACATTTTTCATAAACGATAATTTTTTACAATTATTTTATTGTATTTTATCTCTTTTAGTGGTAAAATATATTGAATAATGTTTTGCGAGGTCTAATATGAATAACAACATAGACTATATTGAGTTGTACGAACGGCAAAAACGTTCAGACGTCAGAAGAACTTTTTCGAGATTTATGTTGGCTCTTGTCGTGCTTAACGTAATCACTTACGCCGTTATATTTTTGGTTCAGTATATTTCCATTATAAAGTTGGGAGCGGAAGCGGCTGCAAATCTCTTTGACAACATTTATATGCAATGGTTTATTGGTGTTGGACCTATGTATCTTTTAGGTCTTCCCGCACTGTTTTTAATAACCTTCAATATGAAGACTTATAAAAGAGAAGCTAAGCCTCTAAAAGCAAAGGATTTTGCCGCTTTGTTTTTGATATGCCAAGCAGTTACCCTCATAGGCAGCATGATAGGCAACACTATCACCTCGCTTTTGAGTAATATTCTCGGAAAGGACGTATCCGCAGGCGCGACGCAGCTCATAGAAGAATCTCCTTTGTGGCTAACGTTGATAGTTGCGGTTATTATAGGTCCGATCGTAGAGGAATTTATATTCAGAAAATTGCTGATTGACCGAATCGGCAGATTCGGAGACGTTACAGCTATACTCACCTCAGGAATTGCATTTGGTATTTTCCACGCAAATTTCGAGCAATTCTTCTACGCTACCATGCTGGGTATGATATTCGCATTCGTCTACGTGAAGACGGGAAATTGGCTACATACAGCCATTTTACACATCGCAATCAATTTCTTTGGTTCTATCGTTGCGCTACCCGTTATGAAGGCCGGCGACAGAGTTGTTGAGGCTATGGAAGCGTTGGAGGACGGCGTAATGCCCTCAGGCGCTCAATTCATTCGCGATATTATGCTTGTTTCCAGCTACAATTTAATCATCTACGCTATGGTATTCGGCGGTTTGTTCATACTCTTTAAGGCTGTTAAGAAAAGGAAAATTCAAATTACCAACGATTCTAAGGTATACATTCCAAACGGACAAATCGTTCAAAACGCTTTCGTAAACGTAGGTACTATTTTATTCTTGATTATGTATTTCTTTTTATTTATCACCAATATTTTTTTAGGATGAAATTATGACGAATACACTCTACACAAAAGATGAAAAAAACATAAACAGAGATTGTCCTTTAAGCGAATATCCGCGGCCTCAATTTAAAAGAGACTCTTACCTGTGTCTCAACGGATATTGGGATTTCGTTATTTCAAAGAATGACACAGTTCCGAAGTGCTTTTCCAAAAAAATCCTCGTTCCTTATCCCGTTGAAAGCAGGTTATCGGGAATTGAACAGCATCTCAAAGACGACGAGTTTATGTATTACAGAAGAAAATTCGCTTTGCCTAAGGATTTTGAAGGCAAAAACGTAATTCTCCATTTCGGCGCCGTGGACCAGATTTGCTACTGCTATATAAACGGCAGAGCAATCGGACAGAACAAGGGCGGATATATTCCATTTTCATTTGATATCACAAGATACCTTGTTGAAGGAAAAAACGAGATTGCCGTTAAAGTAATCGACTCCCTGGATAATACTTATCCCTACGGTAAGCAAACCAAGAAACGCGGAGGAATGTGGTACACCCCCGTGAGCGGTATTTGGCAGACGGTGTGGCTGGA
>JAZUPQ010000020.1:0-16682 GCA_045605265.1 Eubacteriales bacterium
AATTTGAAAATATTAAAGCGCTTTGCAGAATTCTGCAAAGCGCTTTTTTCTTATTCTAAGCCGCATTTTACGTTGTATGTCGGAGGCCAAGCGGTCTTAGGAAGACAAGAGAAGAACACAACCCCTTGGCTCACAGAACGACATGGCTCCGACCGACTTCATTTCAAACTAAAATATTAATTTGAAAATATTAAAGCGCTTTGCAGAATTCTGCAAAGCGCTTTTTTCTTATTCTAAGCCGCATTTTACGTTGTGGAAATCGTTCGTTAGTATACAGTCGATGCCCATAGCGAAAAGCGCCTTTGCTTCTCCTGCATTGTCGCACGCGCAGAAGTTGCATTTAATTCCGTGAGAATGGCACAGCTCAATCATAGACCTATCGTAAGGATGCCAACTAACGATTTGCACCTTGTCAAATTTGTGCTTAATTGCCAAATCGACCATTACGGAGTTGTTCTCGCCCGCCCCCTGACAATAGCCCGAGAATGGCAATCTTTTTCTCATTTCAAGAAGCGCGTTGGTATTGGTGGACATAAAATAGACGTGTCGCTCGCAATCATATTTTTCAATAAGCTCGGCAATTTTCTCTATTTTTCTGTCGTTTTCCCCAACGTCCCATATTTTCACGTGGATATTCATAACAACTCTACTTGCAAATTTGTTTAGAATTTCTTCAAAAGTAGGAATACGTAGATTCTTATATTTACCGTCAAATTTGCCGCCAAAATCAAGCGCCTTTAACTCATCAAGCGTGTAATCCCATATATTACCCTTGCCGTTTGAAACTCTCTCGACGCTTGGATCGTGGGCGGTAACCAACTCGCCGTCCTTCGTTGCCCAAAGGTCAAATTCAATCTCTTCAGCGCCCATCGCAACAGCCGCGCCAAAGGCGGGCATAGTATTTTCGGGAGCTACGGTGTTATAACCGCGATGCGCGCAAAGGCGCGGATAAGGCATATATTTGTCAAAAGGAAGCACGCCTGCGCCGCCGTTCCTGTAAAGCCACGGACGCCTTCCCTCTTCAATATATTCGTAATGCGCCTTTTCCTTTCCCCTAAAGCCCGCGGCTTTATAATATTTTTTAGAGAAATCGAGCTCTGCCGATGCGACGCCAATCTCACTTTTCATATCAACGATTACGCTTCCGTCAGGGGCGATTATAGAGCTGCAACCGCATATTTTGGAGTCTTCTCCAAGCGAAACGGATGAACGGAGCAGATAGGAATTCGTATTATAGCAAAGGAATCGGTTTATAATCGAGAGGGCCTCGTGCGTATCCGTTCTTTGATGAGAGCAGCCGATTATAACGTCTATTCCCTTTCTTGCAAGCGGCGCAAAGTTCTCATAAAAGTAGAAGTCGTAACACGTCATAAAGCCGAAGCGTATCCCCTCGATTTCTATGACGTCGGGTTCTCTCCGCTCATAGCTGTAACTGACGTCTAGCTCGTTTCCGCCCTCATTTTCACGCTTAACCTCGCTCGGCGCGGGGTGAGCCTTGTAATATTTTCCTACTACCTCGCCCTCTCGGTTGAGCGCATAGGTCGTGTTGCGCCAGCCTGTCGGAGTTTTATCTGCCGCATTGAAAAACACAATAGAGTGACATCTTAAAGCAGCTTTACGCGCGGCTTCCTTTATTATTCCGTTGTATTTTTCGAGTGCAGAATGAAAGGCCTTCTTACTTCCGCAGGCAGCGGGCACGTCGCAGTATTCGGGAAGAACTATAATATCTGCGTCCTCGCCTACGTTATCAAGAAGCGATAACATACCGTCAAAACAAGTTTGTAAATCCTTTTCATCAAAGGAATAATAAGGTTGTACAACGTAAGCTTTCATCATTATAAAATCCCTTCTGAATCTTTTAATAATTATACCACAGCCGCAAATAAAAGTCAAGCAAGAAATCTTCTGCGCAGATACATGCGAATGATTAAAATATAATTTAAAAACATTAAAGCGCTCTGCAACTGCAAAGCGCTTTTTGTATTCGATATATTCTTCGGGCAGGGATTGGACGGGGTAAAAATTATCACCATTTCCGAAATTTTTCTGTCAGAAATTTTCAAGTAAATATTCCTCTGCCTCTTTGCACCAAAGCCCGTTATTTTTTCCGACTATTTCGGCGAGCTTTTTGAAGCGAGGGTCATTTTTGCCGAGTTCTTCAAATTCGTCGATAGCGACCAGCGGAAGCGATATGTGAGTATATATCAGCTTTTTTCCTCCGGGAATGCTCGTAAGATTTTTCGTGGTTTCGATTGCCGCATCAATGCCGCCTATGTGAGTTAACATACACGCGGGGTTCAGTCTTTTTTCTCCTATAAGAGAAATGATGTCCTTCATATCCTCGACCGTGCTGCCGCTTGTTCCCGCAACGTGATGCTGCTCGTAGTGTACGTTGTAAAAATTAAAGTTTGCGCTGAATTTCTTATCCAACGGGCCGGCAAAGAAGTTAAGACATCCGTCAAATGCGAGAATAGAATCGCCAAGCTCAACGAGAGCGCTTACGGGCGCGTAAACAAAGACGTCATCAAAACCCCCTCCCGAAATTTCACAAAGATGTTCCTTGTCGGAGCTGGTTGAATATATAAGCTCTATACCGATTTTTTTAGCGTCTTCGGGAGAGAATATGGACTTGGCGCGGGCAAGCCTCTCTTCATTTATGTCGGTAACTACTACCAAAGACGGCTTAACTATGCCGTGAAGAGCGCAGTCGATAGCTGCAAGTCCCATCGGGCCGCAGCCGGCAAGAATTGCAACTCTGCCACCCTGCTTTATGTTCATAGTCGGGACGCCCTCACTGTCAAGATGATAGTTCGCTTTGTATCCTCTGAGTACGCAGGAATTGGGTTCTATAAGCGAGCCTTTGAAAAAGGCGTCGCTTTCTACCTTTATCAGAAAGCCGTGGCTTATCATATGTTCCGAAACTATTGAGTAGGTGGAAACGCCACCGATATTTGTAAAGCTGTATCCAACGGTTTCAAAGCCACCGAGATAGCTTAACACGGGCGGCATTACTACCTTGTCGCCAACCGAATATCTGCCCTGCCATTTTTCACCGACCTCAACAACCTCAGCGCAAAATTCGTGTCCAATGATTATCGGATTTTGGTCTATGTCATCCGGAACTCGAAGATGTTTTTTGCCCTGTTTTACCGTCTTGTAGGTAGACATACAAGCACTATCGCAAATCACTTTTATAAGTATTTCTGCCGAGCTGATTGGGGGAAGCTCAAATTCTTCAAGTCTGATATCGTTTTCTGCGTACAGTCTCACCGCTTTTGTCTTCATATTCTGCACCTCAAATTCTGTTATTGCTTCCGAATACTCTTATCTTCTCGCGAACTACTTCTCTCATTCTTACGCGAGCTTCTTCAAAAACGAAGGCAGGCCAAGTTGCAGGATTGGTTATCGAAGCGAGTTTTTCTTTCAATCCCGAATTCATAGCCTTTATTACATCGGAATATATATTTATTTTTGTCACTCCGTGGGCTATTGCCTCTCTTATCTGTTCGTCGGGAGTTCCGCTACCACCGTGAAGCACTAACGGACGGTCGCACACCGCAGTTATTTCATCAAGTCTGTCTATCCGAAGCGTAGGAGTGCCTTTATAAACGCCGTGACTTGTGCCTATCGCAACAGCCAAAGCGTCTACATCGGTTTCTTCAACAAAGCGTATTACCTCGTCAGGAACGGTCAGGGTGTCCTCGGCATCTTCGTTGAAAACGGTTGCTTTTTCGTTTCCGACCATCGCATTACCGACGTGTCCGAGCTCGGCTTCAACAGATACACCCAAAGCGTGAGCGTATTTCACAACTTCGGCAGTCTTTCTTGCGTTTTGTTCAAATGGGAGTTCGGAGCCGTCATACATTACCGAGCTGAAGCCTGCACTGATGGAAGCCTTTACAGAATCGAGCCTTGTTGCGTGGTCAAGGTGGAAGCAAATGGGTATTTTGTAGAAATCGGATGCTCCATTGATCATAGCTGCGAGCAGTTCGCGTCCCTTTCCCCAAAAGTCCACTTCAAGCGCCATCAGCAAGGCGGGTGACCTTTCTTCCTCGCAGACATCAAGTACTGCGCGCATCATTTCGTAATTACTTACGTCAAAAGCAGGGATAGCATAATGCTCCTTTTGGGCATTTTCGAGCATTTCTTTAATAGAAACCAACATAAAATTCTTCCTTTCATTTCATTATATTGACAATGTCGTCTTTTGATGGTATAATCATATCATAAAAACATTTCAAAGTCAATTTATGTTCGTAATGTTTGAAAATGAACATATTTTAGAACAAAGGAGTCAAAAATGATTGCAGGCAGACAAAAGGATATTCTTGATATACTTTACAAAAGCGGCAGAGTTTCGGTAAGTGAACTTGCAAATACTTTATACGTCTCGGAAATGACGATACGACGCGACCTCACGGAAATGGAAAAGGGCGGATATTTAAAGCGTTACAGAGGCGGCGCAGTACTTAAAGTAGATGCGCGAGAGATGCCGATAAGCGAACGTTTTTATGTAGATGAAGACGAGAAAAAGCAGCTCTGCTCACTCTGCACTCCTTATCTTCGCGACAATATCACGGTTTACATCGACAGCTCTTCAACTTGTCTTTATATAATTCCGCACCTTGTAAAATATGAAAAAATTTTATTGGTGACAAATTCGGTGAAGGCGCTTCAAACAGCCTCGATGATGCATATTCCGTGCATTCTTTTGGGCGGTGAATATTATGAGCAGGATATGTGCCTGGTAGGTCCTATGACCGAAGAATTTGTCGAAGAAATGAATTTTGACGTCGCATTTATGACAACGGCGGCATATTCTAACGACGGAATTATATCCGATTTTGACATAAGACAGACTTCCGTGCGTAAACGAGTAATCAAAAACACGAAAGAAACGGTATTTTTATTTGAAAGAAGCAAGCTGGACAAAAAGTTGAGGTATACGCTTTGCACCAAGGATGAAGTTTCGAAAATCATTATTCTTGATGCTTGATATAACTTTTTAGCGCAAGACGGAGAGCAAGAAAATCAGAAATTTATCTGAAAGCTTATTTCAAAATAAGCCCCGGATTTTATTAATCTGCTGAAAAAAAGCCAATATTTGTCCATAAGAACTTAACACTTGACTTGAAAACTCTTATTTACAGATGTTAAAATTAATTTAGAATATAAATATTCTATTTTTATTAGTACTATACTGCGCAAGTAGTTGTAAACACAAAAATATCAGGAGTGATAGTATTATGTTAAACATTAATTACAAAACCGAAAGAGAAAAACAATTAGCTGATTTTATTAAAGAAAACGCAAAGCCAGCGCGCGATTTCAACATAAGCATTGTATCCTCCCACGAAAGATTTAACGAGGAATACGACTTTGCGGTTTTGAAAGAAGGCGATACCCTTTTATTTGACTGTCCCCTCTTTTCCTTTGCCAAGGAAGCAATACTGAAATATATTAACTCCGAGGAATTCGGCGCTGAGGCAAAATACCTTACCGACAAGCTCTACTATTCCGACTTTAACGCAGTCGGAGACGGCGTAGCTGAGGATTTTCTTGCAATTAAGGCCGCACACGCAGCCGCTAACCTATATATGAGACACACGGTTTATGCAGATGATAATGCCAAATACTACATATGCCTTACCGAAGCCGACTCAATTGTTGCAAAAACAGATACAAATTTCGGTAACGCACAAATTATTATCGACGACTCGCTGTTTTCCGACGACGACAAATGGACTGCCGAACGCAGCGCTCTTGTCTACAAATTTGTAAACCTCTACCCTACGGTCGGCTACACTAAGGAAAGAGACCCGCTTGGACTTATAGCGAAAATAAACAGCCTTGGCGGAATTAAAACAACCGACAAGCAAATTCCCCTTGACCTTGGATACAAGGCCGTGATAATTTTGAGAAACCTCCAAAAGCGTATGTATAACCGCGGCGGCGAAATGGGAAAGACGGGTGTGGGACATTATCAGCAGGAATTGCTCGTTGTTGACGAAAACAACAACCTGACAGACGACACCGCGCTTTTATTCGATTTTGACAACGTAGACGAAATTACAATTTCAAGAGCAGACACTCCGACTCTAAGAATTACTGGCGGTAGATTCGTTACGATTGCTACGAGAAACGATATGCAAAGATATACAAACCGCGGTATCGGAATTTATCGCTCAAACGTAGTTATCGACGGCATGGACCACTACGTTGAAAATCAACCGCTCGGAAGCGAGAGATATAAGGACGAACTTGGCAGATACGTATATAATGACGGCGGGCCGAACTATAACGGATTTCTGATGCCCTCCTCACTGACTAATCTTTTGGTTATTAACTCAAAATTCTGCGGTAGAACGCATTACAGACAAGGCTCATACGACCTTTTCGGCTCTTGCTGTAATAAGACGGTTTACAGAAACTGCACCCAGTACAATATGTTCCGCGATGACGGCACGGTTTATGACGAATCCCGCTATTATTGGGGAATTATGGGTACGTCATACTGTAAAAATATTGAATATTACAACTGTAAGCTCTCACGGCTTGATGCTCATGCAGGCGTCTACAACATTGTGGTTAAAGACTGCGATATTATGTCTATTTGCGGCGTAGGCGGCGGCACGGCGCTGATTGAAAATTCAAATATTTATAACGGCAGACTTTTCAGTTTAAGACCTGACTACGGAAGCTCCTGGAGAGGAAAGTTCATTATCAAAAACTGCGAAATACGCTCCCCTATCGATAGAGCGTCCATTATTGACGGTATAATCTACAATGCAGATTACGGATACAACACCGTTCTTCCCGATATCTACGTTGAAAATGTTACTCATAATAAGGGGGAAAATTTCGATAAGTTCTACCTTCTTGAAATAGTCTTTACTCCTTGGTGGGACGTAATTCATACAGGCGGTTGGGACGAGGGCAACGAGGTCAAAAACCATTTTCTTCCTTGCAAGAATATAGTTATAAAAAATCAAAAGCCGGGCTACAAGATTGCGAAATACGTAAAGCCCGACCCACAAAACATCAGAAATTTCAAGCTGTACGAAAATATAACGGAAGAATAAGGATATTGGCGATTGCAAACCAAACAAAAAACCTCACGAAAGTGAGGTTTTTTGTTACTTTTTGTAAATATTAATTGTCATTTTATGTATTTCACGGATTATTTTGATTATTTTTCAGCAAGTTCGATTTCTTTGTCTATAAGGCGGTCGGTGATAGATGCCTGGCTGATTATGAGCTTTATAACCTTCTCAATATCACTGCCTTGCGAGTAGTCGCCCTTGCAGATGTAGTTCACTCTGTCGTTTCTGTAAAGGTGCTCGACCTTGTCTTTTTTTCCCTTTGGATAAATCGCAATAGACTTTCCGCCTCGCTCCTTGACAAGAAGCATACAAGGCACGTCGGTAAGACCGTCTCCAACATATACAATGTTTCTGAACGGGATACGGTGCTTTGCGGATTTTCCATTAAGGTTAGCGTCGTCTTTCGGATCAAGGATGCCCTTCGAAATTCTAAAAATGTACTGTGTTTTTACGGTGTAGTTCACCGCGAATTTTGGCCAAAAAGCATTACCTTCCTTATCGTAGATAAATTCGCAGGCGTAAATCTTCTTGAACTCCTTTGCAATAGAGGTTCCGTCGATAATTTCCTTCGTTCCGCTGGATACTATATAGTGCTCCACGTTTACGCCCATTTCTTTTGCGTAGGTATTAATGCGCTTGAACCAAGTGGTGACGCCGTTAAAGAACTGAACCTCTTTTCCAAGAGAATTCAGATATTCTTTTGAGAGGGTAATTCCCTTTTCCCGACATTTCTTTATCATAACGAGCATATAGGCAAGTATTCTGTCCATACCCGTTTTTACCGTCTGTTGATTGGACTCCTCCCAGAATTCCTCGCTCTCCATTCCAATCCTTGGAATAAAGCCGAAGTTTTGCATATCGTCCGTGCTTAAAGTTTTATCAAAATCGTAAACTATCGCGATTATCGGTTTTTTTCTTGACATACTGTCTCCTTATAATTTTCCGGATTTGTCGGACAAAATCATTTTTTTGATTGCCTCTATACCTACCCTAATTGCCCCTGATGTGTCCTCGGTCATAGGCATAAACATTCCCGCTTTTTCTCTTTCCTGATTCCAAACTGTGTGGAAGCAAGAGCCGCAGCGGACACCGAGTGCCGCCGCTACAACGAACAGAGCCGACGACTCCATCTCACTTGCCTTTACGCCGAGTCTCTTCCAGCTCTCCCACTTATTCAAAAGTTCATAGTAAACGGGGGATTTTTCAGGGCTGTGCTGACCGTAGAAGGAATCCTTACATTGAACTACGCCCACGTGAGTATTATATCCAAGCTCCTCACTTGCGCTTTTCAAGGCGGCTGCCACCTCAAAGTCGGCGACTGCGGGAAATTCAATTGGCGCGTACTCCATAGAGGTGTGCTCAAATCTGACAGAGCCCGTCGCGACAACGATATCTCCCGGCTTTACATCAAGCTGGATACCTCCGCAAGTGCCGACGCGCACGAACGTATCTGCCCCGATTTTTACAAGCTCTTCCATAGCGATTGCGGCTGACGGGCCGCCGATACCGGTTGAGCAGACGGAGACCTTCTCGCCAAGGAGAGTTCCTGTCCATACATTATATTCTCTGTTCATTCCGATATGAACGGGATTGTCAAAATGCTTGGCAATTGCTTCGCAACGGCCGGGGTCTCCCGGAAGCAAAACGTATTTGCCCACGTCTCCCTCTTCGCATCTTATATGAAACTGTTTCTCGGTTTTTTGCATACTATTTCCTTCCTGCAAAACGTGAATTATACTTCTATAAGACAATTATAGCATACATTTTCCATTCTTTCAATAGTTATTTACGCAAAAAATACGCCCGGAGAGGTTTATATCCCTCTCGGAGCGTATTTTCTCATTTTCTTATTATTTGTCAAATACGTAGGTATATACTGTCGCTGTGCCGTTTTGTGTGTACGAAAGTATGATTTGGTTGATTTTTTCGCTGTTGAAATCAACCGAAACCTTTAATTCATCGCCTGCAAATTCACTCTGCATAAATCCGCGTGAATCGATTACATCGGCAGAAAAGCTCTCATCATCCGATACTACGTTTTTGAAAAATTGCTCTTGGAAGTTCATTCCTAAGCCCGTACCGATTTCAACATTATCAGCGATTACGTTGCCGTCACCGTCTGTAACAACTCCGTTATTCACGGTTACAACACCAGTTACAGTAATCACCGTTTCGTCGGGAAAGACACCGTTTTCGAGGTCGATTTCGGTATTTTCCTCGTAACTGTAAGTTACAGTATAGCTTCCGTCCTTGTTGGAGTCAATTCTGTACGTTCCTTCGAGCATTACGCCGTTATTTTCCGTTTTTACGTCCAGGCTTAAGCTGTCAACCTTGTTTTTTAAGAGTTCATTCAGTTGGGCATAGACGTCGGGTTTTTCGCCCTCATCGTTATTGTCGTCGGTGTTATTTTCGCCTGTGATACTGTTAATAATATCTTTAAGTTCATCCAGAGCTTCACAGCTCGTCAAGGACAGAACCATAACAATCACGATAAGTATAACCGATATGATTTTCTTCATTATGCCTTACCTCCCGTTAAGATTTTTTTGAGGATGACAATTATCGCGGAGAGAACTCCGAAAATTGCTGCTTGGCTTCCCAGCGCAACACCTGCTTGATTAACTGCGAACTGATAGCCCAAGTTCTTCTCCTCGGCTTCCTGGTTATAGGCATCGACAATGGCTTTTAGCTTTTCATATTCTTCCTTGGCGGCAGCCTTGTCGTCCAGCGCCTTGTAAGCCTCGTAAGCTGCTTTAATCAAATCAAGTTTTTCTTCTCTTGAAGAAGCGTTTGCGATTTCCTCAAACTTATCCTCCAAAACGACTTTCTTAGAAGGAATTGTCTCGGTAGCGAGAACCTTTCCGCAGTGCTCGCAGTATTGAGTCATTGTTCCGTTTTCGGTATCGGTTGCTTCGGTTGTGGTTTCAAACTCGCCTGCCTCGTGGGGAAGCATTTCTATTTCCTCGCTGTAAGGTACGCCGCAAAGAGTACACATATATTCTTTTATACCGCAAAAGTTACAGGTCGGATTAAGAACAACCTCGCCCTCGTCGCCGTCTGCGTGTTGATGAACGTCGCAATCAAGCCACAGGAGCATATTTTGAAGATTGTCAAAGATTATCGTTTTCTTGCCTGCTTCACCGAGGTCAAAGAGAGAAAGAAGAAGGTTGCCGTCTTTATCAGAAAGATTTGCGCCTATCGTAACGTAATCGTTGTAGCACCATATTCCGTCTGAATTTTCGGAAAGTGGGAATACGTTTATCCATTCGGAGTTAAGTCCCGAATAGAGAAGCTCGCCCTTGTAGGAGAGATATGGAACGTAATTCGCATATTGGATGTTTGAGCCCTTAACCGCTATACATCTTCTCCACATCGTTCCCTCTTGAATGAGATATACCGCTACCTTTGTGATTTGCGCGTCCTCGTTGCAGTCAAGCATTACGCCGTACTCGTCAACAAGTCCGGGGCCGTAACCCGAAATTACCTCATCTACCTTGAAATACATTCCGTAATATTTATGATCGTATCTTGTGATATTGTCGATAAAGAATTCGCCGCATCTTACGCATACGCCGTTTTCGTATTGATGTCCGAGAACGCCGACTGTGAATTCTTCTTCAAGGCAGCAAACTGAGCATACATGCTTTGCTTTTCCCGTGCTTTCGCAAGTGGCAGCCTCGATAATTTCGGCTTCACCCCAAGTGTGATGCGCGGGAATTACCTCTGTATCACGGTAATCGCAGTTAATACAAGTAATCTCTTTAAGTCCGTCCTCGGTACAGCTTGCATCGTAGAGGATATTATCCATAAGAGTGTGATGCGCGGGAACTATTTCGTTTCTTACCGCAGGGCAGTTCGAGCAATTATAAACAATTATGCCGCTCATCGTACAGGTTGCCGCCTCTTCAAAGGATACCTGCCAGGAGTGAGATACAGTATCAATAACCGTTCTGTAAGTGTACGCGCAATCGGTACAGGATTCAACTACGTAACCAAACGTCGTACAGGTAGACGGAACCGTCTCGGTGACCTGCATATTGTGTTGGTGGCTCTCTATTACAAGTCCGCAGTTATCACAGATGCAATCATCGCCGAAGCTGTGATTTGACGAGGGAAGAATTTGTATTCTTTCCGCCTGACATACGGAGCAGTTGAATATCATCTGACCGTCTACGCCGCATCCGGCGTCGATTTTGTTTGTAAACACGTAGTCGTGATTCAATTTTGGAATAATCTCGGTTTTATAGCCGTAACAGTTAGAACAGCAGTAAAGTTCCACGCCCTCCTCGAAGCAGGAAGCGGGCTTTGTCTCTCCAAGCTCGTAGGAGTGACCTATTTTTGCGATAGACTTTTCCTCAAAGCTGTTACAGGTTTCGCAAATCCTCTTTTCCGTGCCATCAACGGTACAGGTTGGAGCATACTCCATGAACCACTCGCCAAAACTATGTCCGAAGGCTTCGGTAACGTCTACTCTGTTCTCGTGTCCGCAGAGTCCGCAAACGTATAAAGTATAACCGCTTGTAGTACAGCTGGCGTTAACTACAAACGCCTCACCGTACTCGTGCTCGCAGGGCTCTATTCCCGACTTCACTACCGCGTAGGTAACAAGGTCGTCAAAGGCGCACTTCGAGTAGTTGTTGGTCATATTATAATGACTTCTCGTGTAGAAAAATTCCCAAGTGAGACCCGAAGCGATAACTGTACCCTCGCCAAGCTGATATTCAACAAGGGTTGCGTTGCCGTTGGCGTCACGGAGAATTACGTCCGTTCCCTCCGGAAGCGTTGAGCCAATAAAGTAGGTATGGCTACAATAATTTCCTTTGAGATAGTCCTCGCTTACGCTATGGCCGTCGGTGTTTACACCTGTGATAATCGGGTGAAGTCCGTTGGCGATATAGTTGTGAACGCTGTAATAGTTTTCACTTACTACCCCTCCGGGAAGAGCGTATGAGATTGAGCCTCCGCCCCAGCCCATATCACAAGCGCCGTAAATAAGAACGCCGCCTGCTTTTGCGTAGTTTTCGAGCTTCTCACTGTTGCGTGAGAGATTTTGGTACATACTGTTATTTTGGTCGTTGGCAATCATAACTATGCCGTACTGCGTAAGGTCATAGCTTTCAAGAGCCGTGGAAGAAATTATATTGTAAGAGGTGACAACACCGCGATTTTTAAGCACGTTCAAAAGCGATACGTTGTTATTTTCGGACCAGGGATATACGTCCTGAATAAGAAGAACTGCGGAATTCTTTTCGATTTTTGCAAATCCCGGAATTATCACGCGATAGACGTCTCCGCAAGCGGTACAAGCGTATTCTACGTATCCGTCCTGCTCTACCGCTGCTTCAAGCCTGTCACTTTCAACATAGTTGTGTCCTGCCTCGATAGGCTCTCTGTAAGTATCATCGCAATGCTTACAAGCATAGAGAACGTAGCCGTTTTCTTCGCATTTAGCCTCCTGTCTTTCGCTTACTTCAAAGCTGTGCGCACCGTAAATTACCGTTTCTTTTCTGTATTCGCAATCAGCGCGCTGACATTCGTCAACGATGAGTCCGTTCTCGGTACAGGTAGCCTTCTTCTCTACCTCGGTTACGATATCGTGATTTAAAGCAGGAATGACGGTTGTTTTAACGTGATTGCACCTAGTGCAAGGATATTTGATATATCCCGATTTGGTACAGGTTGGCTCTAAAACAATCTCGTCCTTATATTCGTGACCGATAGGCGCGATTTCCTGATAGGTGGAATAATCACATCTTGTACAGGTGTCATAGGCATTCCAGCCTATGTTCTCGCAGCTTACGGGTTTTTCGCTGTGGTGGATTATATCGTGTCCGCGAATTTCCATAAGCACCTCGCCGCATTCGAGACAGAGCTGCTGCTCCGTGCAGGATTCGGGGCCGGGCGTATGGACGTACGCGCCTTCAAAATTCGCCGTATAGGACGCAGTTCCCGTAACTGTTTGGAGGGTGGGCGACCAGCCTGTGAAGGTGTAAACGTAGCAGCCCACGCTCGGCTTGTTCACTGCTCCTTCATAGCTTGGAATCGTGCCGTAGGACTCCTGCGTCGTATAGGAAACACCGTTAATATACCAAGTTACATTATATTTGATAGGCTCCCAAACCGCGTAAAGAGTGGTATCTCCGTAAAGAGTAAACTGTTGGCCTGCGGTATAAGCTGTTCCGCTTCCGTCAGGACGGGAATTCCAGCCCTCAAAGGTATGTCCAAGCTTTGTAGGATAGTTTCGTGTTACCGTAACCACAGTGCCTTCGGGAAGGAAGTCCGCTCTCGGCACGTCCTCATTCAATCCGCCTTGAAGGTCGTATTTAAAGCTGTAACCGTCGTTAAATTCAAAGCTTTCGTCTTTAATTTCAAAGGTTCTGGTTACGTTTGACGAAGAAACGCCGCTGCTGTTAACGAGCCAGAAGCTTACGGTATAATTTCCGGCAGAAAGATTTGAAAAATCAATAGTTGCGGCAATCTCCTTTTCGGTTCCGTCCGCCGCGACGCTGCCGAGGAGCTGTTCTGTGCCGCCGTTGATTGCGTAGTAGAGCGAGTCGGTCTCGCCAACAGCGTCGGTAACTCTTGCCACAACGTCGATAGTCTTATTAGCGGCAAAGTTATCAATATTTACAGAAAGAGGAATCGTCTGATTGAATTTAGGCGGCTCGGCGTTCTTACCGATTACGAGCATAATAGAGTATGTTCTGCTCTCTCCTTTGGCAAGATTGATATTCTGCCAAGAGGTTGCAAAGCCCGAGTCACCGTTGCTATACTTTGTCAGGTCGGAGCTGTAAGTACCGTACGACGATTTATTGTCGTAGCTCAACTGATTGTATGCGTTGCTTTGTCTGTCTCCATAACGTCCAAACCAATAGGTTGAAGCATCGGTAACGCCGCCCGTCTTGGAAAAATAGAGCGAGAACTGTGCATCCGTGCTGTAATCAACGAGCTTTATACCTATAACCTCGCCGGCATCCTTTATTACCTCGATAGAGGCCCTGTCGTTGTTTGCAATCATAACGTCGGCGTAAACCGCCAATTTACCGTCAATTATATTCTGCGTTGCCGTAACGGTATAGTTAAGCTGAACGCCTTTTCCGCCGTTTACAAACTCCGCACTTGAAGTTATGCTCGCGTCACCCATATTGGTTGCAAGGGTGTAACCATTGTTAGCGAAGGTAGTTTGAACCCAAGTGCCGTTGTGGTAGCCCTTGACGTCAAATCTATTACTGCCTTTATTGATGTAAGCCATTGTTCCGTTGCCCGTGTAGCCCGACGGCGCGGTGGCGGCATCGGCAATCATCGGATACAAAACCAAGCTTCCCACAAGTAAGCAGGCTGCTGTGAATACTAAAATCAGTATTTTCGCTATTGACTTAGCTTTCATTGTTGTTTCCTCCAAAATTTTGATTGATTTTCACTCCCGTATGTGACAAAACCTTGCTTAACTGTTAATTTTCCCTTTTGCCATTCAGTAGAGTTCACAATACTTTATGAAAAATACAAATTGAATTATATCACCAAAGAAAATATTTGTCTATACTTTTTAATAAAATAATTAACAAAATATGAATAAGTTTACAATTTGTTCACATTGTAAAAAAGTCCGCCTTTTCAACGACAGTCTGCGAAAACCTGTTTAATTTCGCAAGTCGATTAAAAGGCGGATTTGTTTCATTTTTTCATATCAGGTCCTCAAAGTAACCATGATAATTAATTTTGTACGGAGCGTTCGGGAAAAGATATTCAAAAAGCTCCGTGCAGTAATCGTCGGTCATTGAAGCCATATAGTCAACGACGATTTGATTTTTCTCGTTTTCAATATACGGAATCTTCGGAGCATAGCGGCTCGCGCTTATAAAATCGATATGGTGCTTGAAAATCGGAGAATTTTTATCACCATTTTTCAGGTCTGAAAGCAGCTTATAGTACAGTTTTTGCATCATCGGGTTTACATTTTGCTCCAAAACCTTGGTGATTTTGTCTTGAAAATAGATTTCTTCGTAATTCTTCTTTTTAATCTCTTTCATCGCTTGATAATGCTCTTCATCGAGTTTTATATATGGCTTTCCGTAGCTGTTCTCGATGATATTCACTTCAAGGTTATTGATGATTTCGGGATTGATTGTTCCGATTTTGTTATCGCCCAAGGAGGTGAAGTAGCCGAAATTCGCCTTCATAGCGTCCTGTCTGTCCTTGCCAAGATAGGCGATGATGTCGCAAATACGCACGACGCATCCCTCCAAGGTTGAAGGAATTATTTTCGCTATATTTCTCTCATCGACATAACAGTTCTCTACCATTACGTCAAAATCCTCAAAATTATCCATCGGGGACGGTCTGTATTCGTCAAGCTCCATCTCGCCGTTGTGAGTTATAATTCCGTTAAGAGTATCTAGGGTGATATTCAACTGAAAAATGCCGTCGAGCACCCTCACGCTATGGACGTTGTGATTGAAATATCTACCCGTTTCGGCGTGATAAATACTGCTTATAAACTTCTCTCCCGCATGTCCGAAGGGGGTATGGCCTATATCATGGCCAAGAGATATAGCCTCGATTAAGTCTAGGTTCAAGTTCAAAGCCGAGCCGATAGAGCGCGCAATTCTCGACACAAACTGAACGTGAAGGGCTCTTCGGGTTATATCGTCATTTTTGTAAAATGAAAAAACCTGAGTTTTATCTGCGTAGCGGTTATAGAACGGGCTGTGCATAATTTTGTCCACGTCTCTTGCATAAGCGGGACGCCACACGCTCGCTATATCCGAGCCGTTATCACGCCTTATGGCTTTTTCATTTTTAGCTGCAAAATTCGGCCTCGTTCCCTTTTCTATATCCTCTTTTATTCTCTCCGATACTTCAAGTGAGAGCTGTTCGTATTTAGGCATATTTTTCACCTTGCATTTTTTATTTATTTTATCACAAGCGTGCCAATCTAGTCAAGAGTTTTATTTTTCTCTCAAAACTATTGATTTTTTCACCGCTTTGATTATAATATATTTGGTTAGTTAATTTTAACTTATGAGGAATGAATTTATGAAAAGGGTTATTGAAGTTATCAAAACTAATACCGTTATGTTTATCGCTATGTTTTTTGCGATTCTGACGTCCTTTTTCGTTCCGCCTGATGCTGAATATCTTAATTACTTTGATTTCAAAACTCTGACCTGCCTTTTCACCACCTTGGCAGTAATTTGCGCCTTGAAAAACGTCAGATTTTTCTATACCGTGGCGGAAAAAATCGTAAAATGCTTCCATAATGCAAGACTTGCCGTTCTTGCATTGATTTACATAACCTTTATCGGCTCTATGATTTTGGCAAACGATATGGCGCTTTTGACCTTTCTGCCGCTTGGTTATTTCGTGCTTGTAAGCACCAAGCAGGAAAAATATATGTGCGTTACATTTATTTTACAAAACATCGCGGCAAATCTTGGCGGTATGCTGACCCCCTTCGGCAATCCGCAAAACCTCTATCTTTATTCCTTTTTCAATATTCCCGACGGAGAATTCATTCTTACTATGCTTCCGCCCTTCCTGTTGTCAATTTCAATGATTACCGCCTCGGTATAAGTCGGA
>JAZUPQ010000021.1:0-9460 GCA_045605265.1 Eubacteriales bacterium
ATCTTAGCTATACCGGTAGTACTGATAAAATTTTTAATCGCTTCTAACATTAACTTTTACCAATACTTTCTAAAATTATTTCAAGGTGATCAAAACTGCGCCGGAAGAAACAGAAGAACCATTCTGTACCTCGATAGAAGCAACAATACCGTCAGCGGAAGCAGGTATATCGTTTTCCATTTTCATTGCTTCGAGCACGCAAACGACATCTCCTTTTTTAACAGATGCGCCAACCGAAACTTTAACATCAAGAATTGTGCCGGGCATTGGAGCAGTAATTTTTATACCATCACCGCTATTGCTTGCAGTGGTCTGAACGGGCTGCTGTGGAGCAGCGGTAGAGATGGTGGGTGCAGGTGATGCGACAGGTTGAGGAGCAACAGGGGTGTTATATTGTGTACCAAGCTCTTCTACGCATACCTCATAAGTATTACCATTAACGGTTACATTGTATTTCTTCATTGTAAACATTCCTTTCAATTATCTTTTTTTGAATGAAACCACTGTAAATTTGGTATCATTGTCAGATTCGCTTTCCGCAAAAGCGATCGCGGCGGTAATAGCTGCAACTATCTCCGTTTCATTAACAGCGACAGTAAAATTATTGCTATTTTCCGAATTTGCAATTACAGTCTCTTTCGGTTTTTTATCAGTGACCTTATTGAAAGACATGCTGAGTAATGTTAAAACAAGCCATATGAGAGCTAGAACAGCAAAAATAGTTCCCATGCCTATTAAAATCATCATTGCGCCGGTAGAGAGTTTATCTGTAAAAGAATTCAGGGAATTTTCAAAAAAACTTGCTTTAAGCAAAAAACTACTCATAATGTAATCTCCTTTAAAGAGGAAGAACTTTGCGTTTGGCTGCGTTAGCGGCGCCTTTTGAAGACAGCATTAAGAGAGCCGAGCAGATTCTTGTTCTAAGTTCGTTAGTAGTGATAATATCATCAATTTCACCACTCGCAGCGGCATTAGCCGGCGAAGAAACAGTGCTTTTCCATTTTTCGACAAGGTCTTCTCGTGTTTCTTCCAAAGTGATGTAACTATCCCAGGCAAATGCAACTCCGCTTTGAGCATTTAAAGCACCAATTTCAGAATTGTGTAAAGAGTAAACCAAATCTGCGCCAAGCGCCTTAGAACCAAGAAGAACAAAGGAAGCACCGATTGCATGGCCGAGAATTACTGTAACCTTTGGAACGCTCGCGGTTGAATACGCAAAAGCTAGTTTGGCGAGCTCGGGAGCAAAGTAATTGTTTTCATTTTCTTTTTCGATTGCGAGACCAAGTGAATCTACCAGTGTCACTATCGGAAGTGAGAAAGCATCGCAATAATTAATGAATTTTGAAATCTTTCGTGCAACAGAAGCAGTAATTCTGCCCTCGTTTTTGCTAAAAGAATTCGCAATTACGCCACATTTAACACCGGCAATTGTTGAAAGCGCAGTTGAAACTCCATCTTCGTAATCATGACCTATTTCGTACAAAACTCCGTTATCTGCAACAGCGGAAATTGCGCTCAAACCTTCACCGGAAAAATCAAGACTACCAAGTTTTTTATTAAGATTATCCGTTGACTCATTGACAATAACGCCCTGTGAAGCGTTATCAGGAATAAAAGATATTAACGAGCGAATAAAGTTTGAACATTGCTCGTCGGTACCGGAAAATGCAAGAACATTATCCTGTGCGTTCATTACGCCCGTAAGGCTGGGTGAAGAAACGTAGAACTCTGCTTGATTTTCTTTAACGACAAAATCAAACATAGACGCAATTGCTGCGCAAGTTCCTATACATTTTCCTGCAATGTAAGCAATTTGAGGAATTACGCCTGATGCCTTTGAAACACAAGACATAATTTTTCCATAGGCAGCGAGAGCGGCTGTTCCTTGGAAAATATCAGTTCCATTAGAGTCAAACACAGCGATGACGGGAGCACCGTTGGAAATGGCTAGGGCATAAAGGTCGCTGATTTTTTTAGCGTGTCGTTCGTCTATTACGCCACCCATTCTTGAAGTGTCCTCAACGAAGGCAAATACGAGCTTTCCATCTATCGCGCCGTAGCCGGTGATAACACCCTCAAAATCGTTTGCTTTTTCGCTGGACAGAAAATCAGAGGAACCACGCTTCGTGTACGCGCTTGTTTCAACGAAAGTCTTTTTGTCAAACAAGGCGGAGATTCTCTCTCTTGCAGTTGTATTAAAACTGTCAGAAAGAGAGGAGCGAAGTTCTTCAACGGATGGAAGTCCGCGAAGTTCGGTTTCTTTGTATTTTTTCAAATCGAAATTTTGATTTGCGAGACGCAAATCTCTCCTTCCAAATTTATTGATTAAGTAACTGATGGTCTATAAGCCAAAATTCACCTAATACATTATATCACCAAACTTTACGAAAGTCAAGTAAAATTTAAAAGTAAAACGCGCTTGTTTTGCAAGCGCGCTGATCATAAACGTATGATTTGTGAGTTTGTCTTTTCGATCGTATCACTGTCATGCGTTGACATAATTATTAGACATGACTTCGAAAATTCATTTATTAGTTTAAAAACCGGAGTTTTATTATCTTCATCCAGCTCTTTTGTTGGTTCGTCCAAAAGTATTATAGTTCGTTTTGAAAGAAAAGCGCGGGCAAGGGAAACTCTTTGCTTCATTCCACCTGACATTTGCGAAGGATATAGTTCTATATCTGTTTCCGAAAAATTCAGTGCTTTTAGAATCTTTTTACTTTCTGTTACGCTTTCTTTGTTTTTTTTATCAAAACAAGCAACAATAATATTATCGAGAGCAGTTAAAGTCGGAATCAATCTGTGTTCTTGAAAAGCATAACCAACAGGAGAAGATTCTTTGACAATCTCGCCATCATAATCATTATCAAGTCCTGCAATCATGCGAAGTAGAGTAGTTTTACCAATACCGCTTTTGCCTACTAGCGCGTAAACGCCATTTTGCGAAAAACGGTAGTTAAAGTTTTCAAAAATGATTTTGTCTCCGAATTTTTTACACAAATTTTTAATTATCATAGCATTCCTTCACCGTTTGTAATGAATTTGTAAACCTATTGCTAAGATATTTAATGAGCCTTTCAAAGCAAATACTCAAAATAATGACAACAACAGTCCAAGCAAATAGCCTTTGTCCTTCCAAAATGGCACGGGCATCAAATATTTCTTTACCAATAGAATTTGAAGTATATGCGATAATTTCAGCCGCGATTCCGGATTTCCAAGCAAGTCCTACCGAAGTGACCACTGCAGGAAGAAAATATTTCATTAAACTTGGCGTGTAAATATACTTTAATTTTTTTTCTCTTGAAAAATCATAAACTGCGGCGAGTTCAAGTAAATGCTTATCGATAGCATAATAACCGTCGTAGAGATTTTGCCAAATTATTGGCATTACAATCAACACCGCTATAATGGTGGGAACGCTGCCAGACCCTGTCATTATCCAAATAACCATGATAAACGATGCAACGGGGGTTGACTTAATTATGCCCATTATCAATGAAACAAAACTATGCGCAAAGTTTGACAGAATGGTTAGGGGGGTAAGTATAACAGCGAAAATTGTACCAAGCATAAAACCAAGAACAATACGACCTATTGAAAGTGTTACATTTACCCAAAAGTCAAATTTAATAAGCAATTTGAAAAACACATGGAACGTATCGAGGACACCCGGTAAAACAAAGTCAGCATTAATGATTAGTGCAAAAATTTCCCAAATAATTAAGAGCAGAATGATTGATAATAAATTGTAAAGAAATTTTCTTTTCTTCTTATTCATAGTAAAAATCGTCACTAGGTTTATTCATTTTAATGGCAGCATAGAAGTCTTCAAGAGCAGCCTTCATATCAGCACCGTCTATATAAACTATTGAGCCTCTTAAATTATTCAGCGCCTTTTGAACGATGGGGAGCTGTGCAGGAATGATTTCCTGGTCGAGTATTATCTGAGCAGCGTCAGTGCTATTTACATTAGAAACATACTCAATGGAACTTTTATACTCTTTAAGAAATTTTTCAACAACCGACTCGTGTTCTTCGAGAAATTCGCTTCTTACAACAATACAACCCATCGTAAGCGGAGTGTCTGAAACCTTATCCCATTCGGTTGATAGGTTGATATCTACCGAATAGTTTGCATTTTTTGTGAGTGCTACGGAAGTCTTTGGCTCGGGCAAAATTGCAATTTCAACTTCATTTTTAACTACCTTTGCTACAAGAGCATCGTGGGTAGGCTCGAAAACAACAGTAGCGTTTACGTTGTTCTGCGCTAAAAGATAATTAATAATTGGACCGGTTGTAGAAGTGGGAACGCTTGCATAAATCGTTTTTCCCTCGAGATCTTTAATATCTGAAATACTGGTATCTTTATCGGTAACTATGAACAACGAACCGAGTGTATTAATTGCTAAAACGCTAATATCGGCTTTCTGGGAAATGTTCGCTGCGAGATTAGTAGGAAGGCAAAGCATATCTAGCGTTCCGTTAATCAAATCCGGAGTGGCGATAGTTGGTTCACTATAGGATTTGAACTTATATTTTGCGCCGTCTGAGTTGTCGGACATGAGCTTAGACATTCCCATACCTGTAGGCCCATTCATAACTCCAATATTTATCACCGTGTTATCAGGGGAACAAGCCACAAGCGAAATTGCCAGAGCGGAGATAAGCAGAATTAATGATAAAATTTTTTTCATTTCGTTTTCCTTTCAAGACGTTTTAAGTCATTTATAATAATTTTTTTGTTCTCGAGTTTAATAATTTCGCAATCACTTAACGAAGAAAGCGCACGATAGAGAGAAGCTCTTCCTACTCCAAGAGATTTGGCGCAGTTTGTTTTTGAAAAAAGCAGAGTTGAACTTCCGATACTTTTACTTAATTGCAAAAGATAGGTTGCTAATTTCTGCTCGATATTATAAGCAGAAAATGTTGAAATTTTATCGTTTAAAAACAAAATTCTCGAAATCAAAAAATCTATAACATTTCTTGAAATTCTTGCATCTGATTTTATCATATTCACAAAAGAATCAGAATCGATAAAAAGAATTTTGCAATCACTTTTTGCAACGATTTCTGTCGGAAATTCTTTTTTATTTGACAGGACGGAAATTATTCCAAAGGAGTCATATTGCGCAAGTTTGTTAAGTGGTATAGAATCGCCCAATTCTTTCGATTTGTTAACTTGACATTCTCCGCTCATGACAAATCCAATTTTCTTTTGAAAATCCGTTGGAGAGTATATCGTATCACCTTTTTTAAAAGGCACAACATAAAAATTAGTTTTTTTGATAATTGCTTCCAATGAAGTCTCTTCTACTCCTACGAAGAGAAAAATTTTTTTGAAAAATGTTTTCATATTCCCCTCATGAATTGTATCATTTGAGACAATTATATCATATCTCTATCCGTTTGTCAACAGATAAAATCATAAAAAAGTATTTTTTCACTTTTCTTTATCATTGCTATTGATTTTTAAAAACATTTATGATATAATTGTTTAGAATAAATATTTTTTTGGAGTTTAGTATGAATTTTTTGCTTTCGGATTTACAAAATAATACCCTAAGCGCATTTTTTGACCACTTTAAAACTTCACTTGCTGATTTTGGCATCAAAGATGTATTAGATATTCTTCTGCTTTCAATTTTGTTCTTCTTTGCATTTCGTTTTGTTCGGAGCAGAAAGGCTGGAGCGCTACTTATTGGAATTTTGGCTCTGTCACTCTTATCCCTGATCGCGAATCTTTTTGGTCTCGTTGCAACATCATATATTTTCTCGGAAATTTTCAGCATAGGCATAATCGCTTTGATTATCATTTTTCAACCAGAAATTCGAGACGGACTTGAAAAGGTAGGAACGGGCTCCGTAAATAGTTTTATTTCCTTTGGCGATCAAAGGAAGAAAAAACAGATTTATTCAAAAGCTATTGAAAATATTTGCACCGCTGTCAGAGATCTGTCTGCTACAAAAACAGGCGCTCTTATAGTCATGTCCAGAACTACCAGACTTGATGATATTATTGAATCGGGTATTCAAATAAATGCGGATGTTAATTCTTTTTTGATTAGAAATATTTTCTATGATAAAGCTCCTCTCCACGACGGTGCAGTTGTTATAGATGAGGGAAGAATAAGCGCCGCAGGTTGTCTTTTGCCGTTAACGCGAAGGACAGATGTTGATAGCGATCTTGGAACCAGACATAGGGCTGCTATCGGTATGAGTGAAACTAGCGATGCCATCGTTATTGTTGTTTCCGAGGAGACGGGTACTATTTCGGTTTCAATGGACTGTACTATAACTAGAAATTTCACCGCAGATTCTTTAAGAAGTTTTCTATTGAAAAATTTTGTAGGTATGACAGATATAAAAAACGTATCGAAAAAGTGATTTCTTGATTAAAAGAGGTAATATGAACAAAAAAATTTTGGGAATCAAAGTTGGCACTATACTAACGGTTTTAGGTTGCGTTGCAACGGCTATTGCGGTTTGGATTTTGGCAAAATATCAACCCAGCGCCTTTGCTAATGCCACATCGTTTTTTCTTGAGGTATAAATTGCGTACTAGGGTATTTATTGTTAGTAACATAAAACTGTGCATTAACGCCTCCTCGCACGAGGCGTTTTCTCTTGCCAAGGGAAGACTTCGCAAATATTTTGAAAATTTATCTGAAGCAAAATTCAGCATATATAAGCGAAGCGTAGATGCGAGAGATAAAAACCATATCAATTTTGTTTATTCTGTTGCAGCAACAAATATATGCGAAAGAGCAGATGAACAAAAAATGCTCGAGGACGGAATTACAGTTCTAAATGAAGCTTCTGTTGAAGATTTGAACTTCGGAGAAGAAAAAATGCAAGCTCCGCCACTGGTGGTGGGAGCAGGCCCTTGTGGCTTGTTTGCATCGCTTCTTCTTGCTGAAAAAGGATATAAACCAACTATTATTGAGCGTGGCGATTCTGTCAAAGCGAGAAGACAGGCAGTTGCGGAGTTCTACGCCTCTAAAGTGCTAAACCCAAATTCCAATATCCAATTCGGTGCAGGAGGGGCAGGAACATTTTCAGACGGAAAACTTGTTACGAGAATAAATGACAAATTCACGTCGTATGTCCTTAAAAAATTAGTAGAATTCGGCGCACCAAAAGAAATACTTTATATTGCAAAACCTCATATAGGAACTGATATTTTATCGGTTGTTGTGGATAATATTCTGCAAAGAATTATCTCTCTTGGAGGAACTATTCACTACAATACAAAATATCTTTCATCTTCATACAGCATCAACGTATCTACTGCGCATACAAATAGATTTGATATTCCGTACAGCGCTATGATACTGGCAATCGGCCACAGCGCAAGAGATACATACGAGCATCTCATCAACAGCGACTACGAAATAGAGGCAAAGCCTTTTTCCGTAGGAATGAGAATAGAACACCTTGCTGACGATATAGATTTTGCTATGTATGGTAAATTCGCAGGGAACGCAATATTAGGAAGAGCGGAATATAACCTATCTTACGACACTAAAAACAGAGGTGTTTACACATTTTGCATGTGTCCTGGAGGTGAAGTTGTTGCCGCAGCAAGCGAAGAAGGCGGAGTTGTCGTAAACGGTATGAGCTATAATGCTCGAAATGGCAAGAACTCAAACAGTGCCATTGTTTGCAGTATTTTTAAAGAAGACTACGGTTTCAAACCTCAAAATGCTATTGAATTTCAGCGAAAAATTGAGCAAAGAGCCTTCAATTCAACGGGCGGTAATTATGTTGCCCCGATTATTACTGTTGGCGACTTTTTTGAGGATAAACTCATAAATGAACCCAGCAACGTTATACCAACGTATATGAATTCTAGCAATTTTAAGTTGACAAAACCGGATGATTATTTGCCTATGTTTGTCACATCACAAATAAAAAATGCTATTCAAAATTTCGATAAAAAAATTCACGGTTTCGCTTCAAAAAGCGCTGTATTAACAGGCGTGGAAACAAGGACAAGCGCTCCTATCAGAATTTTGCGAGACCCAATAACAAGACTTGCCGTTGGCAAAGAAAACGTATACCCTGCAGGCGAGGGGGCCGGTTATGCCGGTGGAATAACAAGCGCGGCTGTTGACGGACTGCGCAGTGCATTAAGTATAATACAAAGATTCAAACCTTTTTGACGGGTGAAATTCAGACCGTCACGTGTTTTCCACTACAGATTTAATATGATAATAATATGGAAGGCGGGAGCGGAACTCCCACTACGGTTTTTATAAATGCAAGAATTAACACAAAACAAGGAGAAAAAATGGATAGTTAAGTCCTCGAGTGATGAAATTTGTAATTTGCAAGTAGAAAAAATATCATCGGTTCTTAATATTCATCCCATTATAGCAAAGCTGTTGTATAGCCGCGGTTATCAAGACGTGGACTCTGCAAAAAACTTTGTAAATATGGAAAGCGAAATGCTCTGCAATCCATTTGATTTAAAAGATATGGATAAGGGTATTGAGCGTATTAGACGCGCTATTGCAAATAGAGAAAAAATTACAGTATACGGAGATTATGATGTCGACGGAGTTACATCGGTCTGCACTTTGTATCTGTACCTAAAATCACTAGGTGCCATCGTAGACTACTATATTCCGAACCGTTCCGGAGAGGGATACGGTGTTTCAACCATTGCGATTGAAGCGCTAAAAAATCAAGGCACAAGCCTTATAATTACCGTTGATACAGGCATTACAGCCAATGACGAGGTTGATTTTGCAAAGTCAATCGGCGTTGATTTTGTTATTACCGACCATCATGAATGCCGCTCCGACCTGCCCAAAGCGGAGGCAATAATTAACCCGCATCGACCGGATTGCGATTATCCCTTTAAGGAACTTGCAGGCGTAGGCGTTGTTTTTAAACTCGTTAGCGCATATGAGGAAAAAGTAAGATCAGTTTCGAGAAAGGAAGCAGCTTTTAGAATTTTCAACGAGTTCGCTGATCTTGTCGCAATAGGTACAATTGCCGATGTTATGCCTATTAAATCAGAAAACAGAATTATTGTTGGCTACGGACTGAATATGATTGAGACTACTAAACGTCCGGGGATAATTGCCCTTATGAACGCTTCTCTCGCAAAATCCGATGGCACGACGAACGAACGCAATAAGAAACGCAAAAAAGTCACATCGGGCTACATAGGTTATACTCTCGCTCCTAGAGTTAATGCAGCAGGCAGAGTGCGCAGCGCAGGTATAGCGGTAAAACTGTTTTTGGAGAATGATTTTGATAAAGCTCACGAAATAGCTATGGAACTTTGTCAAGCGAATAAAGAACGTCAGAACGAAGAAAATAAAATAATGCAGGAAGCTGCAGAAAAAATGGCAAATTGGGATATTGACAAAAATCCCATCATAGTTCTTGATGCTGATGATTGGCACCATGGTGTAATTGGTATTGTCGCTTCAAGACTTACCGAAAA
>JAZUPQ010000022.1:0-2143 GCA_045605265.1 Eubacteriales bacterium
GCTCGTTGTAGTTATCTGTGCCGGTTCCACCACCGCCACCTGACCTCGGTATCTCATTCCAGGCGGTGCCGTTGTAGTAGTAGTCTATGCCTGTATCGAGTTCCTGAAAAATCGCATTTTTAGCCGCATCTGACGGCTTCATATCTGCCGACGTGCCTTCGTATATCGCAGACTGTCCTTTGAGCGTAACTGCCATTATTCAGTCCCTCCTATCTTCTCCCAGCTCTCACCGGTGTAGTAGTATTCATTGCCTGTATCAAGCTCCTTGAAGTGCGAATTTACGGTCACACCTTCGGGCTTCGTGTCCGATGATTCTCCGTAGTATGTAGGAGCTTGTCCTTTTTTTGTTACCATACTATACCTCCGTTTCGGTTTTTGTTTCGTCGACTACATCGACGTTGACTTTTTCACCTGTCTGATACTGTTCAGCCTTGTCCGCATCTATCCAGTTCAGCGACATATACCGCTTGCCTTCAAGCTCAGGGAGCGGTCTGAGTCCGAGTGCTACGCGCTTCTCGTTCTCATAGAGTGCTCCGGTCGGGCTGAGTGTGTTAAGCATCTCGAGCGTCTGCTGCATTGACAAGAATATCAATTCCTTCGGATACAGCTCTATCCGGTTGCCGAACGCTTTCTCGCGCGGCGTGAACAGCTTCTTCGTCATTGCCTGCGAGAGCGATATGGCGAGCGGCTCGAGGGTCTTCTGATAGAACGCCTCGTATTGCTCCTTCGTGAAGTCGCCGGTCAGGATAGCCAGCGGAACGCCCCAGTTTCGAAGAATCTTCTCGTCTATGAATTTCAGGGTATCATCATCGACGAGTTCTATCTCACGCTTCAACGGCGTGAACTCTGACTTCAGGTCGATAGGCAGGAAGCCGTTCTGTGAGTTATTGAGCTTGTTCTCGAACTCTTGCAGAGCCTTTTTCATTGCCTCGTCGTCAATCAGAGTGTTGAATTTCACCACGCCGTTGAGAGTATATGATGCGTTCATTGCTTTCGCGATGCCTTGAAGCATCTTTTCGTTGAGGTCAAGCGTGCTCAGCAGCGCCTTGTGGTCGGGCTGACCGTCGAAGCCGCCACCCATATACTGATTCACGCTGTAGCGATATTTCCAGTGGATAACATCGTCGTAGGGTATCGTCGTATCGTAGCCGTTCGCAAATATGAACTGTACAAACAGCCGCCCGGATAAGTCCTCGATGAAGTTGACCGTTGTCGGCTGTATAGGGTAAAGTGCCTCGTAGTATCTGCGCTCCTCGTTTGTTTTCTCGTCTTTCCATACGCGGTATATCGGTATGATGAACACGTTATAGTTCATCAGTTGCAGCCACGCGCACTTCTCGAGGAACTCGCTTGTAGTCATTAACGGATTCGGCTCGCTGAGAACGTCCTGTATAGTGCTCTTGACCGGTATCGAGTCGCCGCCGGTATATCTGACGTGCGTAGGGTTGAGCTTTTTGAACTCTTCCACGATGCAGCTGAGCGCCTGCTGTACTACGTCGGACGCATAAATATTGGTTCCAAACTGCGAGTATATCGGAGCCCAGCCGTTCAGCGTAGTCGCGTATTTCCGTTCCTTCGGAGCTCTGTGGAAGAGCTTGTCAAAGAGTCCTATCGGAATCACCTCCAAGTTTTATTTAGTCACCGATAAAATCATTCATCTGGATTTTCGCGTTCACGTCTTAACTCTTCCTTCAAACGATGATTATCTGCAATCAAGAAGATAAATCCGAGAATACAGAACGTAATTATTCCAACGGTCATTTTCATTTCCTCCTGTTAGTATTTCGGTAAGGACATTTATGTCCTTGCCTGTACTCTGTGTAGCCTTTGTGCTACAAATATGGGCTTTGTATTAGGCTTTATATACTTATATTCGGGAAAATTGTGCGCTGACCTCCGAGGTATGTCACATTCTTCAACTGCTTGAAAGAATTTCGTCCAGTCGACGGAGCCTATTATCTCTCCGAGCTTTTCTGCTATTTCACAAATTGATGATTCTAATTCATCAAATAAATTAGCCAGTGCTTCATATATCGAATGAACAGCGTCTTCAACAGCACCTATATTCTCGGTGTAAAAAGCATCATAGTTTTCCATAATTATCTCCTCCTATTTCAACGCTTTCATAAATTCGGAACGATAC
>JAZUPQ010000023.1:0-6466 GCA_045605265.1 Eubacteriales bacterium
TGAGCCAAGGAGTTGTGTTCTTCTCTTGTCTTCCTAAGACCGCTTGGCCTCCGACTTTGGGTAAAACTTCGTTTGCAATGAACATTGCAACGAATGTAGCAAAGCAGTCCGGTAAGGGGGTTGCAATATTCTCGCTTGAAATGTCCGGAGAGCAGCTTGTAACCAGAATTTTGTCGAGCGAGGCTATGGTTGACTCCGAAATTCTTAGAACAGGCAGACTAAAAAACGAAGATTGGGAAAATATAGCAAATGTTGTATCTTCGTTGGCGGGTTGTAATATATACATTGATGACACCTCTGCTATGACAACCACCGCTATGAAGTCGAAATTAAGAAGAATTCCCAACCTTGGTCTTGCAGTAATCGACTACATAGGACTAATGGAAACAACTGCAAAAACCGATAACAGAGCTCAGCAGGTTGGCGAGATATCTCGTAATTTGAAAATAATGGCGAAGGATTTGGGAATTCCAATTATTTGTTGCGCACAGTTAAATCGCGCTACTGAATCACGCGCCGGCGAAAGCAAAAAGCCAACACTGTCAGATCTACGCGATTCAGGTTCTATTGAGCAGGATGCAGATATTGTTCTTTTCTTATATAGAGAAGAATATTATAAAGACATAAGCGGTAACAAAGATAGCGAGGACGGCGTTTCAAGTACCGCAAATACTGCCGAGGTTATTATTGCAAAGAACCGTCACGGCTCAGTCGGTAACATACCTATGGGCTGGATGGGTAGATTTACTAAATTCAGAAGTCTTGAGGACTCGAAATCGTGACCAATAAAATTCATAGCCTTTTTCAGAGCGAAAAAGGCAAAAAAATTTATGACAAGATATTAATAACAATCAAAAAAAATAACATGCTCAACTTAATAGATTCAGGTGTTTTGCTTGGATTGTCAGGAGGAGCAGACTCGGTATTGCTGGCATGTTTTTTTTACGAATATCTCAAAGACAAAAGAAACAATATTATTTGCGTTCATATCAATCATATGATAAGAGGCGAAGAAGCTGAGCGTGATATGCTGTTTTCGAAGGAGTTTTCAAAAAATCTTGGTTTTGAATTCATTTCCTTGAATATTGATATTCCAAAGATAGCTAGCAAGTCTAACCGCGGTATTGAAGAAACTGCCAGAATTGAAAGATATAACGCATTTAGCAATATAATTTCAAGCAGAAATGATATTAATGCTATAGCGGTTGCTCACAATTCCACCGACAACTTAGAGACTGTTATTTTCAATATGTTTAGGGGTGCGGGGATTCGCGGTATATCAGGAATACCACCCGTCAGAGATAATATTATCCGCCCTTTAATTTGTATATCAAAGAATGAGATTTCAACCGCGCTTAAAGAATTTGATATTCCTTTTATGTACGATAGCACTAATTCTTCTACCGAATATACGAGAAATTATATAAGAAATGAAATTTTACCGAAATTTGCAAAATTAACCTCTTATCCCGAGGATATAGTTTTGCGACTTTGCGAAACTGCAAGAGATAACTGCTTCTACATTGACTCAGTTGTAAATGAAGTTTTTGAAACCCGGTTAACTAATGACAAAATATCGGTAGACGCTCTTCGTAAATTGCCAGCGTATATTTTAAGCGAAGTGTTAATCCAATTTGCAAAAAGGTATGGTACTTCCTGCGAGAAAACACATATTGAAATGATTTCCAAGCTTTTGTTTGGAGCTGATTTTGAATATTCTTTACCAAACTCAAAGAAATTCGTTTTAAAAGAAAATTTTTGTTATATTTCATCGGAAATGGAAGAAAAAATACATTTTTCACAAAAATTGGAATATGGAATAAACGAATTTGAAGGAATAAATGGTGTTATAATTGTTTCCAATGAAAAAATAAACAATTCTTCTTCAAATGTTTACAGAATAGCAATACAACAGAAATTCAAATTTGATATAATTAATGACGGGATTTTTGTTCGATCTAAAAGAGACGGAGATTCTTATGTATATCACGGTATGACTCATAAGCTTAAAAAGATGTTTAACGATCGCGATATTCCCATTTCACAGCGCAATTTAGTACCGATTATATGTGACCGTCAGGGCATTTTGTGGCCGATAGGATTTTCTCAAAGAGATAACTCTGCACCCAAAAATGAGGAGAAGTGTTTCTACTTGGCTTTGGCGTATAAAATTTATGACAACTCTAATAAAAAGTTTTATTTTAAGCAAAATACTAACATTAAGAAGAAAGGCTTGTAATTAATGAAAGCAAATTTTAAAAACATAATTATATTGCTTATTTTAATTGCCGGAGTGATTTTTACTGTATCTCTATCTTCGAAAAAACCTACTAACGAGATAACTTACAGTGACGTTATTCAGTTTTTAGAGAACGATTATGTAAAGAGTTTTGAAATTGATGGCAACTTAAATATGGTCTTAAATAGTTATAAGTTCGAGAAAGACAAAAATGGCAATTTCATCTTTACAGATAAAGACGGACAATTAGCGAATGTAAAAGATAAGTCCGGGAAACCGGTATTCGAAGAATTAACATTTGCTATTGGGTACAGCTTTCAGCTAGAGCAAATAACCAATATAGCAAATGAAAACGTAAAAGATAGCACCTCGATACTTGAAAAGTATAACGTAGACGATCAAGCGGAAGTACCGTGGTATCAGCTTTATCTTCCATACATTATCGTATTCGTATTGTTTGGAGTTTTGTATTTTTTCATTATGAAACAAGCGCCCGGCGGCGGCGGAAAAATGAACTCCTTCGGCAAATCAAAAGCCCGCGTTGCTACAAACGAAAAGGATGCGGTTAAATTTGCAGATGTTGCAGGCGCAGATGAAGAAAAGGCCGAACTTGAGGAAGTAGTAGAATTTCTAAAAGATCCAGCAAAGTTTGTGAAATTAGGAGCGAGAATTCCTCGCGGCGTGCTTCTCGTTGGCCCTCCCGGTACCGGTAAAACCTTACTTGCAAAGGCTGTTGCGGGAGAGGCTGGCGTTCCTTTCTTCTCGATATCTGGTTCGGATTTTGTTGAAATGTACGTCGGTGTCGGCGCATCGCGCGTTAGGGATTTATTCGAGAACGCGAGAAAGACCAACGCAAGTATTATCTTTATAGATGAAATCGATGCGGTAGGCAGACACAGAGGAGCTGGACTTGGTGGTGGTCATGATGAAAGAGAGCAAACACTGAATCAACTACTTGTTGAAATGGACGGATTCGGCACTAATTCAGGTGTAATAGTCATGGCCGCTACGAACCGACCTGATATTCTTGATCCTGCGCTTTTGAGACCCGGTAGATTTGACAGAAGAATCACGGTCAATTACCCTGATATGAAAGGCAGAGAGGCGATTCTCCGCGTGCATTGTAGAAATAAACCTCTTGAGGAAACAGTTGACCTTAAAAAAATATCGCAAACAACAATCGGATTTACAGGTGCCGAGCTTGCAAATCTTATGAATGAGGCAGCATTGAGAGCTGCTAAAAAGAATAAGGCTTTAATTGGCATGGAAGATATTGAAGAGTCATATATGAAACTTCTTCTCGGACCGCAGAAAAAAAGCAAAGTCAGAACCGAAAAGGATAACAAACTTTGCGCATATCACGAAGCAGGACACGCGGTTGCATCGTATTACTGCAAAAATACGGACCCTGTTAAGCATATCACAATTATTCCAGCTGGCACGGCGGGCGGAGTCACTATAAGTGTTCCCACGGAAGACAGAATGACCGATTCGAGAAATGCTATGATTGATCATATTGTCCTTTCCCTCGGTGGTCGCGTTGCCGAGGAGATTGTTCTTGACGACATTTCCACGGGTGCTTCTAACGACATTCAACAAGCAACCTCTATTGCTAGAAATATGGTTACAAGATTTGGTATGAGTAAAAAACTTGGTACAGTTCTTTACGGTTCAGAACATTCTTCTGATGAAGTGTTCCTAGGCAGGGATTTCTCCTCAGGTAAGAATTATTCGGAAAAAACTGCGGCAGAAATTGATGATGAAATCAGAAATATTATCAATGATGCTTATGATACCTGCAAGGGAATTCTTACAAAAAACCTTAACAAGCTTCATTTTGTTGCAGAGTTCTTGCTCAAAAACGAATCAATGGACGATGAACAATTCCGCGTTTGTATGGAAACTGAAAATCCGACAATTGAAGAAATTGAGAATATAGTAATTGAAAGACAAAAGAAGAGCGAAGAAGAAAATAAAACTGCTCATGACAAAAATGAAAAGGCTAGAATTGAGGCTGAAGAAAAGGCAAAAAGAGAAGAGGAAGAACGTAGATTTACGAATCAAAATTTTGCGACAGATGATTTCCTTAACAATGTTTTTGTAGCTCCTCCTACAAAAGAAACGGAGCAGGAACCAATTGAATCTTCCAAAGATGACACTACGAAAGATTCTGAAAGTAATTAATAAAACAAAAAACTGTGCATTTTGGTGCACAGTTTTTTGTTTTAAATTTATATAGTATGAATACCGTTTTGAGCATCTGCATTCATATCAAGATTGTACTTTTGTTGTTTTCTCCAATTAAAGAACTTAACGGCAACTTGCTCAAAGAGAGCGTATGAGAGTAGGTCTTCATCCTGTTCGCGATACGGTGCAACCTTCTGACGAAGATTATCCATTTCGGGAGCGATTTTATCCGCGGGACGGTAATCAATAATTGGGTCGTCGCCGATAATTTGTCTCCTGAACTCCTCGGTTACGGGTGCCGGGCATTTACCGTAAAGGCCGCGAATTAAGTTTTTAAATTCTTTCGTAACTCTTGAATATCTTCCTTCTTGTGAAAATAGCACGTTATTTACCGCTTGAGTACCAACAATTTGAGAAGTAGGGGTAACGAGTGGAGGATAACCGCTGTCTTTACGAACATTTGCAACTTCTTCAAGCACCTCTTCAAGCTTATCGGATTTTCCGGCCATTTTGAGTTGTGAGATAAGATTGGAGAGCATACCCCCCGGAACCTGGTAACGAAGAGTATTAACGTCAACTTTGAGAACCTTCGGGTCGATAAGTCCTGATGAAAGATAATTTTCGCGAATCTTGTTAAAGTGTTTAGCGATTACATCGAGTTTTTCAAGGTCAAGTCCTGTATCGTAAGGAGTATTTGCAAGCGTTGCAACAAGAGATTCAGTAGGTGTATGCGAAGTACCCATAGCGAGAGGTGAAATCGCAGTATCCACACCGTCAACATTAGCTTCAATGGCTTTAAGTAGTGTCATAGAACCGAGACCGGCGGTGTAGTGCGTATGAAGATGTACTGGAATCTTAACTGTATTTTTGATTGCCTTAATTAATTGATAAGCATCAAATGGCTTTAAAAGACCGGACATATCCTTGACGCAAATTGAACTTGCTCCCATTTCTTCAAGCTGTTTTGCAAAATCAGCGAAGTTATCATTTGTATGGAACGGAGAAGTGGTGTAGCAAATGCATCCTTGGGGGTGGCCGCCTTCTTTGATAGTAGCTTTAATAGCGGTTTCAAGGTTACGAGCATCGTTAAGAGCATCAAATATACGAATGATATCGATACCGTTCGCTACTGATTTTTGAACAAAATATTCAACTACGTCATCTGCATAGTGTCGGTATCCAAGAATATTTTGACCCCTAAAGAGCATTTGAAGTTTTGTATTTTTAACATTATCTTTGATGGTGCGGAGCCTAGCCCATGGGTCTTCATTCAGAAAGCGGAGGCAAGAGTCAAACGTAGCGCCTCCCCAAGCTTCAAGGGAATAGTAACCTACTTTGTCCATATCTTGAAGAATTGGAAGCATTTCTTCGGTGGTCATACGAGTAGCAGCCAGGGATTGATGCGCATCTCGGAGGACTGTTTCAGTAATTAATACTTTTGACATTTTATATTTCCTTTCAAATATTCGGTTTAGCGTAAAAAGGTTAAGAATACGCCTGCCGCAACAGCAGAGCCGATAACACCGGCCACATTAGGTCCCATTGCGTGCATTAGCAAGAAGTTTGACGGATCGTTTTTTCTTCCTTCATCCTGAGCAACTCGAGCTGCCATAGGTACTGCAGAGACACCGGCAGAGCCAATCAAAGGATTAATTTTTCCACCTGAAAGTTTACACATTAATTTTCCTGTAAGTAAGCCGCCAATTGTTGACAAAACAAACGCGGCAAGTCCTAGAGCAATAATAAACAACGTTTGCGGTTTTAAGAAATTTTCAGCATTCGCGGTTGCTCCGACCGATACTCCAAGGAAGATTGTAACTATATTGATAAGCTCGTTTTGTGTCGTTTTGGAGAGTCTCTCAGTAACACCGGAAACGTTAAATAAGTTTCCAAGCATCAAGAAGCCTACAAGTGGAGCTGCATCGGGTACAATCAGGATAACTAAAAGTGTAACAACGATAGGGAACAATACCCGTTCAAGCTTTGAAACAGGCCTTGTTGAAGGCATTTTTATCATTCTTTCTTTTTTGGTCGTAAGCA
>JAZUPQ010000024.1:0-1537 GCA_045605265.1 Eubacteriales bacterium
TCGCCCTCAAGCTCGTCATCTGAACTTAAACGACAATAAAGGGCTGTGTACTGCTGTTCTAAATGTTTTATTTTTCTATTCGATTGCAAATTCATTGTTTTTTACCTCCCGAATTGCAATCTTCAAGCGATTCTGTTGTTGTCGGCTCATCAATCAAACTTTCCGCTTGATTTGTTATAAGCCTTTTTGCTATATCAAACGCCGAACTCTTGGCGCTTGGTTTTTGGCTTGAAATAATGCAGTAAGTCGTATTCCCGATTTTAATCTCACGGGTTCTTACGCAATTCAAGTATTTATCGCAATTGTGATAAACTCTACCCGTTGCGAATTGTAATTCATCATTGTTCTTTCTTTTTTCTTCTATAATAATCCTCCTTATATGAAAGTCGAGTAGCCTTTCGGTTATTGATACTCGTCCTATAAGGAAGAAAGGGGTTAGAGAACGTTATTTCTTTTCGCTCTCAAAAAAGTCATCGTAGCCGTCCATAATTTTCGCCAACCCTAAATCGTGTTCAGCGGCTTCGTCAAGCAATGCTTTATATCCTGCCTCGATTAACTGTACTTTCGTAAATCCGTATTGAGAGAGAAACTCATTGATTTCTTCCGCAAACTGTCTCGGAACACTCGTTCCCCAAACCAAGCTTTTCGCTTTTCTTTCTTCCTTGTGTTTCTCTTCATACCTTTTGTCTGTTACCGCTCTCGGTTGTCTCATTTGCTTGTTCTCCTTAATATTCTTTTCTATATTGTATCGTATTAATACGGAATAGTCAAGCTGTTTTGAGATGAAAATTTTAATTTCGGTAGAAGAATAAAATCGGGTTTCCCGATTGTTTAAGTAAGTCAAAATTGCACAAATTGGCAATTCTCTTTACCTGCTTGCAAAAAGCGGGAAATTGCCATTTGGTGCGGTTTTCTTAACCTGCTTACTTTTTTTAAGATTGCGCACCGCACCGTGTGGTTAAATTTAGCCTCGCAGACCCCACCACTTTCACAAGAAAGTGTAGTGGGCTACACTTTACAATAAAGGTTTATCTCTTGCTCGATTCATAATCATTTCTCCTTGTAGTTATTTCGGGCGTAGGGGATAAAAAAAGGCGAGCAGATAAAACCCACCTTAAGTGAGTAACACCTGCTCGCCGAATTCTTAATGATTCGCAGTTTCGTATAAACGTCTTTATACGGCTTCAGTCAATTTCAACTCTTTAGCGAACGTTAGCATTAGCATTCAACAGAATCCTTTGCCCGATATTTAATTAAAGCAAACGTCTTATTTGACAGTAAAATAAGAACATATGTTCGCTTTGTGATACTATTATACTATATAATTTTAGTAAAGTCAACGCCGACCTGTCCAAAAATACGGACATGTCGGCGCTTTTTGAAAGTTTTTTATTTAATTTTTATACCTGCTTGTTTTTTGTAGTCACGCAAATCATCGCGATAAAGGTTAATAATTTTAATTATACATTTGTTAACTTCATTAGCTTTGTTTATCATAGGAAGCAGTCGCATATCTATATAATCTTGAACATTCTTA
>JAZUPQ010000025.1:0-5020 GCA_045605265.1 Eubacteriales bacterium
GTTAGTTTCAAATTCAAATTTGATTGTGGGCTTGCCTAAGTCGCTGCCGGTGGCAAGGTTGCCGAGGCAAGAGATACCAAACGGCGCACTACCACGGACACCAAATAGCGACATCTGCGCTTCGTCGGCTTTCAGGTACTCGCCACGTTTGTCACGGAAAGCGAGATATGCCGCTTTTGCCATAATTGCGGCGTCCTTGTATGGCTGCACCGCCTTCAATATCGCAGCATTGGTAATGCTTGCATCGTTGCGCTGACGTGCTTTAAATTCGCTAAGTTTGCGGTTCAGGACGTTTTCGGCGTCGCTCCACTCTTGTTTGAGGCGCAATAATTCTGCGTCGTATCGTTTTTCATTCTCGGATTTGCCGAGATTCTTTTCAAGATTGAGAGATTTTGTAGCGTCGAATTTGCCCCACTCGGTATGTTTTTCGATTGCAGTGGAAACTCGTTGAGCGAAGTCGGCGAAGTTCCTGACGTCCACGCCATAGTGACCGTTTTTGAGGAAGTTAAACAACTCCACTTCGTGCGCGTCGGTCAATTGCGGGAAGTCGTGGCGCAAATGCCCAACCCACTCAGCCATAACGGCGACGCGGTTTTTGTCCACGGATGCGCCGTCGGCGGTCTGCGATACCGCGTCAACGACAAATCCGTTAGGCTTCAAATATGAAAGATAGATTATCTTAGTGGCGTTTTTGCCTTCGTTTTTCCGTGCAAGTTCGAGAAGGCGTTTTCTCACCTCAGACGTTTTGAGACCGTTGGAGAGAAGTTTGGCGCGGCGTTCACGATAATAGTTGGCGCGTTCGAGGTCTGTTTCCTTGGTGCTGAGGGTGTTGGAATTGAGGGCGAGTTCCTTGGCCTGCTCGAATGTACCTTCAAAGACCTTTGCGGGAATTCTATCGAATTTGCGGCCGTCGGCTTGCTTGCCCGACATCGCGAGACGCCTGAACGCCTCACTCCTCGAATGTCCTGAAAGCACGTAATATTTGCCGTCGGTAGGATTGCGCCAGATGGTAATCGGGTCGAATACAGCCCAATTGAAATCGCCATCATCAACCGCATCGATTATGCGGTTGACGCTGGCTTCACTATATTCAGAATCACGGTTTTGAAAATTCTTTGTATCGAAATTGAGGTCAAGCACCGGGACCAAAACAACGCCATTTTCGGCGGTGAGGTTGGCATCGCCGTCATACTTCTCAATCTTGTAACGTTGCAGAGAAGCCAGTTTGTCCAAATCCTTTACAGACCTTGACCGGGTATCGGTGACGATGTAAGTATCACCGGGCGCACCCATACCACTATAACCGACTGTTACTGTGTTAGCCGGTTGTAGTAAGTCATTGATGGAATGTGATATGTACCCGAGTGCTTGCATAATTGTTGTTAACCTCTATCGTCTGTAAATGAAACTACCTGATTGATGGGGAAATTGACGTTTTCCGCCTTGATGTTGCCTTGCAGCAATACAGGGTGATTGACAATACTATTGATTATACTATTGATGCCCTGTGCGTTGCTGATTGCGGAGATTATATCGGCGACATTCATAGCGAGATACTTGGCGATGTCTGCCCAGCGCACCTCAATGTAAAAATCGTGTTCCGTCACTGCATTCGGCTGTATCACGATGGCAAGCGATTCGGTAAGGCTCGCGATGTAAGTGCCGCGTGATTGTACATTGAGAGTGCCGGTGGTGTCGGTAGTATATACCGGGTCGAGGTATGCCGACACGTCGATAAAGTTGACGGTGATAGGGGTGTTGGTGGGGTTGCCGATGCGGAGGCGCATACGCAAAACAAGACTACCACCAGAAGCAAGGTGATAGATGCCGAAGCGCGTGACATTCCACGTCAAGTTGACGGCGGCTTTCACTGTCCTCGTCACTGAGTACAAGACAGCCGCACCCGCTATAAGTGCTATGACTGCAATAGGATTCATAAGAGTTAATATTTGTTATTTGGACGTTTAAGGAAAAAAGCGGCGGCGAGGGAATAAAGACCGCCGCAATAATCATTACACTTAAACATCGTCAAAAATAATCACATCAAAAAACGCCGTGCTACTCGGAGTAACACGGCGTAAAATTACGTGGATTCTTGGCGGATGGCAATTACACGCGGTAATGCTCAATTATGTTTTTGTTACGTTAAATCGGCGGGCGTACAAGTCCAGCAAATCAGATTCAGAGACGAGGCAGCCACGGCGCAATTTTTTGCCGTCAATGACCTCACAGTAAAAAAGATAGCCGATTTTGGTGCAGTTCCATTTGCGGCGCATATTCGGATTGCGCTCCAATATCTGCGTCGGCGTAAACAAATCTTTAAGACCTTTCATTTTGTGTAAGTGTAAGAGGTTAACAATCAATGATGTTGCAAATATAGAAAAACATTTTTAATGCTAAAAATATTAGCGGCAATATTTTTAGACGTAATTACACCAAAATTTTACGATTTAGAGTAGTAACAGATGCAAACGGCACTACACACCACCCGACAACAAAACCGCCGCAAAACCTCATAAAAACCTTACAAAATCGCCTTTATAACCTTAGAAAAACGTTCAATCAACCTTAGACAAAAAAAAGGCTCGATGTATAGCCTAAAATACACCGAGCGCACCCTGTTTTCGTAATGAATTTATGTTTGATTGCACTGCAAAATTACAAAAACATTTCATCACCGCCAAATTTTTTAGCAATTATTTTGCAGAGACAGCGAAAAAATTTAGCAATTACGAATTTGTTTTTTCTATTACATACATCGTTTTCTTGTAGTGGTGGATGATGGCATCAACACCACGTTTGCTTCGTATTATTGTTTGTTGCTTCATAAGCAGCGCGCACCGCTGCCCTATTTGAAAAATGCGACGGGCTGAGCCGTCGCACAAACAATTAGCAAAAAACAAACAAACACAACATTCTTTTTTCATAGTTCGAGTTTCATTTGATTACCATTACCAGTGTTTAATGCTTGCCAAGCAACCTTTAAGGCTTGCGGCGTGTACCACGCGAGGCGGCGTCGGTTTTCTTCATCAACCATTTTTTCAAGCCGTTTGGATTCATTGAGCACCGCAGAATCGCGGGTCTCAAAATAATCCTTCTGAGCTTTACGCATTTTGGCAATCAGCGAGAAGTATTGTATTTCTGTCATAATAGCGTGGATAAAAATTATTTGACGTTTCGTGTACCGGCGAAGAGTACGGCGGAGCGGTATTGCGGAATGGGGTCGGCGTATTCGACGGCGATTGTACAGCAGACATATTCGCGAATCCAGTCGAGGAAATCATCTTCCAGATGCTGCAATATATCAAAGTAACCTTTTTCAAATTGCCCCCACGGCCAGAGGATTGTGTATCTGATGCCGGTATCGTGAAGGAAGAAAAGCACCGTCGCCGACGCTCCACAGCATTTGTATTGCTGAGTGTAGATGTGGTTTGGGTTGTCTTGCATAAACTTGTCGAAGGCGTCCAATTCAGGCTTCATAAGCCAGTCGTGCAAGTCTGAGAGAAGGAACTGCATTTTGACAGTTTTGCGATATTCAGGCGGCAATGCCTGTATCATCTTGTTTATCTTAGGGTCTGCGAGGGTCATCATAATTCAAAGATTTTTAGGGCGTTGGAAATTCACTTTAATGTAGAGCTCGCCTTCCAAGTTGGAAGTAAGGCAGGCGTACTCGGTCGAGTTCATCAGCGTTACAATCTGAGCGAGTGTGCCGCCGGGGATAGAGCCGTTTTTCAGGAAGAAACGGCAAGCGATACAGGGGACGCCGTTCCAATCATCGACGACGCTGTCACGCACGTCATCAAAGGAGAGGACATCTGTAACCTTGCTCAAACGGTTGTAAAATATCTTAGGGTCTGTTATCATAGCAATTAGTTTTTGAAGTTAAACAAAAGGAATCCGCACTTTGCGCGAGGCTTTTTGTGTGCGGATTCCGGGGCAATCTCAGAGCCAATTTTTATTTGATTCCGAAGAGGGTTGCAAGCTGTTGAAGGATCCAGCTGAGATTCGTGCCGATAAGGGTGAGAGTGCCGGCACTGCCACCAATCCAAACTACGGCCTTCCAGATGCCGCCTTCCTTGGTTACTTTGTATTCAGTCATTTTCCAGGGTGTTTTTTAGGGTTTTACAATAGGGTTATAAAAAGAAGGAAGGCGGCGAATGCGAATCGGTGTGACAGACCGCCTTCCAGTAGCGACGCTTTTTTGTGTCCAGGCTTTTAATTCTTCACAAATGGGCGTCTATCGGCCAAACTTTGGAACGTGTATCGTAGTAGTTGTTTTGATAATCTCATTAGTAACTTTGCGATTGTCGCTATAAAAAGCGGCGGCGGAAATCTCGCGACGCTTCACCGCCGCATTGCAAAATTACTAATAATCTACGAAAAGTAGCAAGTAAAGAAAATCAAAAAACTAATCAAAACGGTTAGTCGATGCCGCACTTGATCCTCGCCTTCACGTCGGGAAGGATGTCGCTCTCGGCGGGGTTGGTAATCCACGTTGCAATGATGCCGAGATTGCGGTTGGCCTCGTTGAAGGCGTTGCAGAGTTCGCGGACATTTGCCGAGGGATAGTCGGGGTAGAGAGAGAGGATAGATTTCACGTCAAGAAGGACGCTGTTGGTGAGGTCGCAAAATTCGAGGACTTTGTTAGCGTCCTCTTTGCGCTTGCTCTCGGACACCTCTATCGGTGTGCCGCTGGTGGGGATGTTGGTGTTTGTTTCCATTTTTTTAAAGAGTTTAATGTTAGACATAAAAAAAATGCGTCCTTTCCGCTGTCTAACATACCCTCTTCATCGGTACTGGGGACGAACCCCGACGGAACGAACGCAAAAGCAAAGTCTTCGCGATAAGAGGTTATGTATGTTAGACGCTGCAATATTACAACATCTTTTCTATGCCGCAAAATCTTTTTTGAACTTTTTTCGATGTAAAGATACAAAAAGCATTTGATATGTCAAAGAAAATAGAGTTAAATGTTTGATTTTTTGGGCGTTGTAGGGGGAAATCTTTTTGGAAGATTTTT
>JAZUPQ010000026.1:0-2769 GCA_045605265.1 Eubacteriales bacterium
CCTCTGGGCGTTCCTACACACACCGAAGGGCTGAAAAATGTTTGCATTGTCGGTGGCGGAGTGGGTTGCGCAATCGCCTTGCCTGTTGCTGAAAAGCTCAAATCTCTCGGCGCAAAGGTTACGTCTATAATCGGTTTCAGAAACAAGGACCTTTTGATACTCGAGGATGAGTTCAGAGCTGTCTCTGACCGACTGTTTGTAATGACCGATGACGGTTCTTACGGAGAAAAAGGGAACGTCTGCGCGCCGCTTAACAGAATGTTTGAAAACGGCGAAAAATTTGATAAGGTAATCACTATCGGACCTTTGATTATGATGAAATTCGTAACTCTCGCAACAAAACCTACGGGAATACCCTGTGACGTTTCAATGAATCCGATTATGATTGATGGAACGGGAATGTGCGGCGGTTGTCGCCTTACACTCAATCGGGACGGTAAGAGAGTAACCAAATTTGCCTGTGTCGACGGCCCGGACTTCAACGGATACGAGGTTGACTTTGATGAGGCGATGTCAAGAGGCTCGATGTATCGTGATTTCGAGAGGCGTAAGCACGAGGAAACCTGCAATCTTTTCAAGGAGGCAAACAATGGCTAATATGACATTAAAAAAGACGGAAATGCCGACCCGTGATGCAAAAATCCGCGCTTGCGACTTTCAAGAGGTAACTCTCGGATACAGCGAAGAAATGGCTCTTTTAGAGGCGCAAAGGTGTCTTAATTGCAAAAATATGCCCTGCGTTTCGGGTTGTCCTGTAAACATTCATATTCCCGAATTTATCTCAAAGGTCAGAGAAGGTGATTTTGAGGGAGCTTATGAAATAATCTCAAAATCGTCTAGCTTGCCCGCTGTTTGCGGCAGAGTCTGCCCACAGGAAAACCAATGCGAAAAATACTGTGTCAGAGGTATCAAGGGCGAGAGTGTCGGTATCGGCAGACTTGAAAGATTTGTAGCGGATTGGCACAATTCACATACGAAAATTGAGAAAAAAGAAATACAGAAAAACGGAATTAAGGTTGCAGTCGTAGGTTCCGGCCCATCAGGACTCGCTTGCGCTGCCGACCTTGCAAGAGCGGGCTACGAGGTAACTGTTTTCGAGGCGCTCCACACGGCAGGAGGAGTTCTGGTGTACGGAATTCCCGAATTTCGTCTTCCCAAAGCAATAGTGCAAAGGGAGGTTGAAAACCTGATATCAATGGGTGTCAATATCGAAACCAACGTTGTCATAGGCAGAACCTTGACTGTCGATGAACTGTTTGAAGAGGGCTACAAGGCGGTGTACATAGGCAGCGGAGCAGGCCTGCCCAGCTTTATGGGAATTGAAGGAGAGAGCCTTAAAGGCGTTTACTCGGCGAATGAATTTTTAACCCGTTCAAATCTTATGAAATCCTACCTTGACAACCCCGATACCCCAATTATGAAGGGCGGAAAGGTGGCAGTCGTCGGAGGCGGCAACGTAGCTATGGATGCTGCAAGAACCGCTATGCGACTCGGAGCAGAAAAGGTATATATTATTTACAGAAGGTCTATGGAGGAGCTACCTGCAAGACGCGAGGAGGTTGAACACGCAGAGGAGGAAGGAATTGAATTCCGCCTGCTCACAAACCCCACCAGAATACTCGGATATACCGACCCGTGTGAAAAAAATGACGCAAAATACGGCTTTGTCAAAGCAATAGAGTGCGTAAAAATGGAGCTTGGCGAACCTGATGAAAGAGGAAGGCGACGCCCTGTTGAAATCAAAAACAGCGAATTTTTAATTGATGTTGATACCGTCATAATTTCAATTGGCACGACTCCAAACCCTCTTATCAAGGATACAACGGAGGGACTTTTAGTTAATAATCGCGGCGGTATAATCGTCGATGAAAATTGCAAGAGCTCAAGGGAAGGCGTTTACGCAGGCGGAGACGCAGTTACGGGAGCCGCAACTGTAATTTCGGCAATGGGAGCAGGCAGAGCTTCGGCAAGGGCTATCCACGAATACCTGACTTCAAAAAATGATTAAGCTCGACGTAAAAGTGCCTGTTGACTACTCCGCGGAGATTTTGAAAGAGGCGCTTATCAAAGACTACCCCCTTGAAAAAAACGAAATTTTCGAAATTGAAATTTTGAGTCGGAGTCTTGATTTAACCGATAAAGAAAATCTGAAATACAAGATGACTTTGGCAATCTCGCTCTCTGAGGAAAAAGAGGCGGGAATGTTGAAAATGAAAAAGCGGGTATGGCCTTACGAGCCTTTTTCCGAGTTGACTTTTACTTCAAACCTAAAAAGCCGTCCGTACGTAATCGGCAGCGGCCCTTGCGGTCTTTTTTGCGCCCTGGCTCTTGCTGAGGCGGGGGCTATGCCAATTATACTCGAAAGAGGGCTTTCGGTTGATGAAAGGGCAGAAAAGGTACGCCTTTTCAATGCACTCGGTGTTTTGGACACCGAGTGCAATATCCAATTTGGCGAGGGCGGCGCAGGAACCTACTCTGACGGAAAGCTCAAAAGCGGTAAAATGGATTCGCTCAAACATAAAATTTTAAGCGAATTCGTCTCCTGCGGAGCAAATCCCGACATTCTTTTCTCAAAAAATGCTCATCTAGGAACGGATAAGCTGTCGGGAATTGTCAAGAATTTGAGAGAAAAAATAATTTCGCTTGGCGGAGAGTTCCATTTTGGAGCGCGTCTTGAAAATTTGCAGATAAAAAACGGCAAAATTTTCGGTGTTGAATACACGGAAAATGGAGAAAAGATTTCCGCTTTTGCAGAATATGTATTTTTGG
>JAZUPQ010000027.1:0-4286 GCA_045605265.1 Eubacteriales bacterium
CCAACAGACCTCTCAAATCTCTTTCGGAAATGCTTCGCGGTAAGCAAGGCCGTTTCCGTCAGAACCTTCTCGGTAAGCGTGTTGACTATTCAGGCCGTTCGGTTATCGTAGTAGGCCCGGAGCTTAAAATTTATCAGTGCGGTCTTCCTAAGGAAATGGCACTTGAACTTTTCCGTCCCTTCGTTATGAAGCGCCTTATTGAAACACAAAAGGCTAACTCTATCAAGGACGCAAAGAAGAAGGTAGAGAGAGTTGCTCCTGAGGTTTGGGACGCTCTCGAATACGTAATCAAAGAGCACCCCGTTCTTCTCAACCGCGCTCCCACACTTCACAGACTTTCAATTCAGGCGTTTGAGCCTGTTCTCGTAGAGGGCAGAGCAATCAAGCTCCACCCGCTTGTATGTCCCGCCTTTAACGCCGACTTTGACGGCGACCAAATGCCGGTTCACGTACCGCTTTCAAACGAGGCTCAAGCTGAGGCAAGATTCCTGATGCTCTCCGCAAATAACCTCTTGAAGCCCGTTTCGGGTAAAGCGGTAACAGTACCCTCACAGGATATGGTGCTTGGCTCATACTATCTTACGATTGACCACCCGGGCGAAGCAGGAGAGGGCAAAATTTTCCGTGACTTCAACGAAGTTGAAATGGCTTACGAAAACAAGCAGCTCGGTATGCACGCAAAAATCAAGGTTCGCGTTACAAAAGTAATCGACGGAGAAGAAAAGAGCGCGCTTATCGACGCCACTTACGGAAGACTTATTTTCAATTCAAGAATTCCTCAGGACCTCGGTTACGTTGACAGAACCAAAGATCCGTTTGGACTTGAAGTAAACTTTGCTACGACAAGTAAGAAGCTCAAAGAAATAGTTGATCTTACAATCAAATATCACGGATTTGCAGATGCTGCCACGGTTCTTGATAATATCAAGGATATGGGTTACAAGTACTCTACAAAATCCTCGCTCTCAATATCGGTTTACGATATGACAATCCCGCCTGTAAAGAAGAAGCTTCTTGAAGAGGCAACTAAGCAGGTTGACCAGATTACCGAGCTCTTCCAATGGGGTGAGCTTTCCGACGAGGAAAGATATAAGCAGGTAATCGACGTTTGGGATAAGACCACTAACGACGTAACCAACGCTCTTATTGAAAACCTTGACGCATACAACTCGCTTAATATGATTTGTACGTCGGGAGCCCGCGGTTCTATGAAGCAGATGCGTCAGCTTGCAGGTATGCGCGGACTTATGTTTGCTACCAACGGTAAAACTATCGAAATTCCTATCAAGTCCAACTTCCGTGAAGGACTTACAATGCTCGAATACTTTATGGGAGCAAAGGGTTCTCGTAAATCGCTTTCGGATACAGCTCTCCGTACTGCCGACTCCGGATACCTTACAAGAAGACTTGTTGACGTATCACAGGATGTCATAGTTCGCGAGGAGGATTGCGGTTCAAAGAGCGGTATCGTAGTTTCGGACATCGTTTCGGGCTCTAACGTAGTTGAAAAGCTCTTTGACAGACTCGTTGGCAGATATACCGTTAATGACGTAGTTGATGAGAATACGGGAGAATTAATCGTTCCCGAAAACACTATGATCAGCGAAGAAATGGCTCACGCTATCGTTGACGCGGGAATTAAGCAGGTTGAAGTTCGTACGATACTTCGCTGCCTTGCAAAACGTGGCGTTTGCGTACACTGCTACGGAGCCGACCTTGCTCACGGCACACCTGTAAGCGTGGGTGAATCCGTCGGCGTTATCGCGGCTCAGTCAATCGGTGAGCCCGGTACTCAGCTGACGATGAGAACCTTCCACACAGGCGGTGTCGCAGGCTCTGACATTACACAGGGTCTTCCCAGAGTCGAGGAGCTCTTCGAGGCTCGCAGACCTAAAAAGACTGCTATCATAACCGAATTTTCGGGTACTGCACGTATCCAATCGGATAAAAAACTCTCAAAAGTAATAATTGAAAATCCCGTTGAGCCTACCGACGAGCAGGTAGTATACGAAATTCCTTTTGGTATGCGTATTTGCATCGAGGACGGACAGAAGCTCACCAGAGGACAACAGTTAACGGAGGGATTCCTTAACCCCGCCGACGTTCTTCATATGAGCGGTATTGACGCGGTTTACGACTACATCATTCGCGAGGTGCAAAAGGTGTACAGAGGCGAGGATGTTGAAATTAACGATAAGCACGTCGAGTGTATTACCCGTCAGATGACACGTAAGGTTACTATTGAGGATGCAGGAGATACAAATCTTCTTGCAGGTACAACGGTAGACGTTCTTGAACTCCGTGAGGAGAACGAGATGATTGATGCCAGAATTGCAAACGGTGAAATCGGACTTCGCAAGGCTGAATTTAACCCAATGCTTCTCGGTATTACGAAGGCGTCCTTGATGACCGACTCCTTCCTTTCCGCCGCTTCCTTCCAGGAGACGACCAAGGTTCTTACCGAGGCTGCCACCAAGGGTAAGAGCGACCACCTTCTCGGCCTTAAAGAAAACGTTATCATCGGTAAACTCATTCCGGCAGGTACAGGACTTGGTCAGTACCGTTCGGTTGAGGTTGTTGATGAGGGCGAAAGCGAGGTTGTTGAAGCAAGTGAGGAGACGTTCGCCCCGGATTTTGAGGAAGACGAGGTTGTCTATTCCACCGAACAATAATAATCGGTCGGTCTGCTAAGTTTAGGTAAAAAACGAAACAAAAACGGAGATATCGAATGTTCTTTCGGTGTCTCCGTTATTTTTGTGTAATTAAGGTTGAAAACTTATGGTTTTCTCTTTTGTAATTTAATTTTTGTTTCTTCGCCGACTTAATTATTATTGAATTGACCTATTTTTGTACACAACTGTTATCAAATTACGGCTTGAAGCAAGAAGTATTGACATTTATCTTTTAGTGTGGTATAATTAGTCTGTATTTGTATGTAAAGACATAATTTGGAAAGTAAGTGGATTAGATATTATGGATAATAACGATGTAAAAGTGTCGGTCATTATGCCGGTATATAATGCGGGAGATTATCTTCGCCCCGCTATTGAAAGCGTGCTCGACCAAACGCTTAAAGAAATCGAAATAATTTGTATCGACGACGGCTCGACTGATAAATCCTTAAAGGTCTTGCAGGAATATCAAAAGCAGGACGAGAGAATCAGAATAGTTGCGGAAAATAACGCAGGGCCGGCCCTTGCCAGAAACAAGGGAATTACCCGCGCAAGAGGAGAATACGTAGCCTTTCTTGACGCCGACGATATATTTGAGCCGATTATGCTTGAATCAATGTATAACGTGGCCAAAAGAGACGATTTGGACATAGTTTTAGTTGATTATGACGTTTATAACACCCATACGGCGAAATTTGAGGTTGCCGCTCGTAACGAGTACGAGGAAATCTACCAACCCGGTAAGGTGACCTCGAAGAGCGAATATCCCAACGAAATCTTTCAGTCAACTACGGGCGCAGCTTGGAATAAACTTTTCCGCCGCAGCTTCGTTCAGGACAAAAATCTTGTATTTCTTCCGGAAGCCAAAATATACGAGGACGTTTACTTTGTGGTATGCGCTCTCTCGTTAGCCGAGAGGGTTGGCAAGGTTTTCGAGGTGCAGATGCACCATCGAGTTTATCCATCTCAGTGGAGAGCAAAGACCTTTAAAAAATACTGCACTCAAATTCCTGAGGTTTACAGCGCGATAAGTGAGTTTCTGCGCGCTCACGGAATGCTCGCTCCGCTTAAAAATGCGCTTTTGAATCTCTCTGCTTCAAGATGCTATAAAACCTATAATATACTCAATAAGGATGCAAAAGAGAACTTCTGGAATGTTCTTCACGACGGGTATAACGAAAAAATGGGTTGGAAGGACTATACAAAGGACGATTTCCAACAGTTAGAGGTTTGCGAGTTTGTCGCTTGCGTAGAGCTGTATAACTACAACGAGTATAAAAAGATGATATCGAGAAGACATCTGCCTCGGCTTGACAGGCTTAAACAAATACTTAACAGCGCTAAAAGCAGAAAGAAATTCAAACAGTTTTTCGCTAAAATTTTTCATAAAAAAACAGATACAACCCAAAATTGACAAACAAACGCCAAAACCTACGAGTTTTGGCGTTTATTATATTATAATGTAAAAGTATACAATTAAAAATTTTCACCAAAACTATTGACAAAAATTTATTAAAGTGATACAATAGGGTGTAATGTGGAAAAGTGGGGTAACTATGCCTATTTTTCGACATACTAAAATATTTAAAGAAGGAGGAAAATCATGCCAACCTT
>JAZUPQ010000028.1:0-5404 GCA_045605265.1 Eubacteriales bacterium
TCATCCGAATCACCATTGAAACTACTATGCAGATGGCCGGTATCGACAATACCATATCTGATGATTTTCTCTTTCCAGATAGTCATCATCATTTTGGTCCATCCATCGATGTACTCCTTTTGCGTTTGTTTTTCTACATCAGCCATTCTTCTTTATTATAGCATAAGTTTTCAGGTTCCGAGCACTCCACTATGAAATAAAGTCCGGTGCACCCACTGAACATAGCTCTGTCATACTCCCGGTAAAGGATGTTGTCCGTCTTCAGATATGTAAGTTTCTCTGTTTGCTCCTTATCCCTCAAGAGTTTTGAGACAATCTGCTTGAATAGCTTACGACAAATAGCGAGCTGTTCAGCCCTGTCTGCCATATCATCAAGACGGTAACGGCGCATCAGCGACACAGTGAACAGACGTTTGTGGTAATAACCACCACCGGCACCCATGAACTCCTGTCCTTCAGTAGTATCATCAAATATGAAGAAATTGCTCACCTTTCTGAACTGGTCGATAGCATCCTCCAGGTTCTCGAGTCCGGAACAGGTACAAAAGCGGAATCCTTCATCGACACACAACTTATTTGTAGTGGCAATATTCCTGAAGTATTCCTCGGCATTAAATAGTTCCATAGTTATTTATTCATTGATTTACGAAAATCCTCAGCCTCTTTGGCCTTAGCATCAAGATATGTAAGAGCTCGCCAAGTATCTTTATGCAGAACCTCATCTTCTTTGGTGATATCGCCCCCTGTCAGTGCAAGAATTTCTGCGTTCATAACATCAACCATACTACACTCGGACGAACCACCCACAGGCTTGAAGAAATTAGGGAAAGATTTTGCAAAAAGCATTTTCACTTGAGTAAACCATTGGCATATAGAGAACAGTTCATACGGCTTTAATTCGGTAATATTCTCCACACGGTCCCAATCCCCATCATCTTTTGCGTTAGGCGGATAAATCAAGTTGGCCATTTCGCAGACCGCATTCTCATCGTTGCTCATCAAAAAACCTTGATAGAGGTTTTCAAGCGCAATGTATGTCTCAAAATCGACTCCGTGCAGTTCCACATCAATAGACTTACGGCCATATAGTTCCTCAATCATAACAGGTGTATCACCAGGCTGCAGCACCCACTCAAGAGCTTCGGTCATAGCGGCCATCTCAACCGAGGAGAGAACAACAGTATGAACACCTGAAGATGTGGCAAGTCTGCAACAAAAGCGCCCATTGCCGACCCTCTTGAGTATTACCAGGTTTGCAAAAAAGCAAGTAATACGCACCAGCGCAGTTGTTGCCGGGTATGTCGAAAGGAACACAAGCACAGCCTTGAGTTGCTTTTGCGTAAGTTCAGCCCACGATTTGGGAAACTTGAAGTTCAGTTCTTTATCCAAAGAAGAAAGTGGTGTCATCTTTTTTGTTTTCATAGCGGACTATTTTAAGCGCAGCATAAGCTGAAGAATTGGCAAAATCGGGGAAAGAATCAATGTTATTGAGCAAATACCTGGCCACAGAATTCAGCAACGTCTTGAACTCACGGCCATCACAGCCGGAGATATTCGCCGCGACAACGTGCTCAATAAGTTGTAAGAGTGTCAGTTCCTTGGGCGTGCTCGATGCGGTTCTTATCGAGTCTATGAGCTTTGTCATAATCTCATCGCCGATGAACTCACGCAACTTGTTTTCAGCAGTGCTTATGCTTGTTGCATTAGTAACAAGATCTGAACGGTGCGCCAATGGGAAGCCATACCTACGCAGTTGTCGGCCGCTCCAGAATACAGAGGAAATAAGGCTACGAGCCGTTACGGAATCATTCCAGGCGCTTTCAAAACGGAGCAATGAAAGAATGTCATCGATAGTATCCTCGAAAGCAGCAAGGAGGGTTCTTGAAAGCCTGTTTACTCTGTCAGCACTTGCAGGAGCCACGTTTGATGTACTGACAATGCCGAAGCCGGTGGAGGTAAGAACGAGGTCAAGATGAGGAATTGCCTCGGCGTAGGTATCAAGGCAGACAGCCCTTTCAAAGAGAGCAAGGATGTTGCCCGGCAATTCATCAAAAACGTCAAGCCCCAAGAGAGCTGCTATGCGCTGCTCCGACAACGAGAAACCATATTCAATGGCATTAAATACAGTTTCGTTTGAATTTGTGGCCGAACTGCAATGTTTCTCAAACAATTCTTGAGTAATTTTCAGTCTATTCATCGTTTGGTTCTTTTTCGGTATTGTTATTCATTGAAACTTTTTTCGCATCATTTTTCTTGTCAAGTGTAGTCAGCATTATGAGTGGGATATCAGGATATACCACATCATCCCAACCATTGAAGCTGATGACAACATTGTGAACAGCACTCAAGATGTCGTGCGGAGCCTTCTCCAAAGACTGCTTGAGAGTAAACAATTCGCGTTTGTCACTACCTGAGTTGTTAGACTGTGACTTGCCTGGAGTAGCACCCACAAGGTTCGGGTGAATATTGTCAGCATAGCAGATGACGTTCGACGATTCCTGTATGTCATCGGTCCAGTCTCCACCCTCCTTGCTTGAGTCGATAAGATTGATTTTAACCATTGATACCTCCTTGCCATCAGGATTCTGATAGAAACCCGACACCCACAGTTTTCCGTGATTGTCGATGCCACTGATGAACTCCTTTATGTTCTCATACTCCTTGGCAATTCGTTTCTTGCGTTCCTCGGGGTCAAAGATATTCTCTGCGCTGCACACTTGCTCCCAATAGTCCTTGTGTACTTCAACGTGATACTTGATGCTTGACGAGTTGCGGAGCTTTGCCTTCTTTCCTATACCAATGAGCTGTTTGATGTCGTACCAATGGCCTCTAAAAATAGAGGTGTAATATGGAACAGGGTAATACTGCAAGCCTGGTGTGGGGAACTTTGAGACAATGGCGAATTTATACTCGTTTGTCCTCACCTCACACTTGCCGTCTTTACCCGGTTCCCTACCCATCAAAACCATAAGCTCACCGAGAGGATCCCTGAAATCCAACAAACGTATTCTTTCCAGTTTGTCAATGCTTGGAGTGGATTCGCGGAAATCTCCGTAGAAGATATGATTGATTTTTCCATTTTTGTCAGCTTCCTCAAAGCGACAGTAGCAAGCCTCTTTATGACGTATCTGCACAATCTGTTTCCTATCCTTGGAAACAATCACGACATCCACCGAGAAGAAAAAATACTTCATATCGGTACATTGCTCGAGGAAGAATGACGGCAACGAGTTACGCATCACGAATCTCCTTATCTCGGGATTGCGTGTCGGCTTGTCGGTGGCATATTCTGTATAATTGAGGCCCGAAGCATAGCAAGTAAGGACATTGAAGAACTTATTCTGCGACAGGATCTCATCACGGCCGATATGCCGTATAATTTCATACGGAAGTTGGTCATCCACGCCAAATGGGATATATCTGTAGTCGGTACCGGGAATAGCTATCGCATTACCGTGAAAATCCTCATCAAAGACTGTAGCAGAGTCCGGAACTGTTTCCACGATGCAAGAGACATTATCCTTAACCTGCATCACAAAAGGTGACGGCATTTTTTCTTCTTTCATCTGTATATGGTTTTATTGTTAATTTCAAAAAGAGTGATATCTCTAAATTCCCTGATTTCTCCATTGGGAAAGCGTACTTTATGCGTTCCGCCTCTGCGATAGGCAGATATACAGCGTACACCCTTGTAGTGCAGTATATCGCCGGTGGAGAGCTTCCATAGCCTCAGGTCTACGGGGTTCTTGCTCTCCAGCAGTGCGATGGCATCTTTGAAATATATTGTCTTCTTCATTAGTTGTATGTATTATCGAATGTTATATCAAAGAGTTTAGGCGGTCTGTTCGGCACGATTAAGCCAGTAACAAGTTCGGTACGACGGAATGTAAAATCCATTGTAGGCAGACTGTCATCATCATTGGTATATTTGATTTCAGAGTCTGTAACCACAAGTTCATACGTCGCATTGCCGAGCTTGTCCATAAGGAATATGTTCCGTGCCCTGGCAAGATCCTTGGCAAGCACAATCATATACTCATCGAGGACACCGCTGTTGGCCTTGAATGATTCCGTATCGACAGCATCATACATTCTATAGCGCCCATCGACATACGCAAACGAACGCTTCACTTCAAGAGAGTTCTCCTTGGTACCGGTAAAGAACAATGTATCCCAGCAGTTGAAACAGTTCCTGAAGAGAATAGAAGGGTCTGCTGAAGGCAGAGTATTATCGACGGTATAATAGAACGAACGTTCACCGGCTCGAACAACGAAGCTCACAAGAGTACCCTTTGACTCATCAACGAGCCTCCTTGCCGAAACGTCAACCGTGTTTATAGAACCAGGTTTAACATCCTGCTCGTTCATCAGCTGGATTTCCTCGGTAACAATACCACCGTCAAAGTATGAAGCAAGTGCATATACACGGCAGGCCTCCTGTGGGTAGAAAGCCAGCGTTTCGTAGCGGTCAGGCGCAGTTCTTTTTTTATTTGTAGGAGAGAGGAAAAAAGAAGGTAGGAACTGTTCGGCAGTTTCGGCAACAGTGACAGAAGCCTTAAACACACGACAGTTCACTGTATCATTACCGACGGTAAAAGAAAAATCCGCAAAAACATCATCTATGTGCGCTTCAAGAATTGAACGCACATCATATATGAATATATTCCCTGCTGTATCAGGGGTGAAAGCAGAAGAAAATATCTCCTCACCACTTTTACGAATGGAGAAAGTGACCGTTCCAGACGCATCACTTATCCCTACATTCATAATCTCGGTAGAGAAAGCCACACCACCAGTTATGTTGCTAAAACGTGCCATAGAATTTATTTTAGACCAAAAGTAACCCATACCGACACAAGCTAAAAAGACAAAACCGTTCCGTAGCGAACGCCACCTGCCGCCGTAAGGCGGCGCGATTTTTTGAAAACGTGCACAAAAAGCCGTGCTTCCTTGTGCATATAGTCGGCAATATGCACAAAAAAAGGAGCAACGCTGTGCGTTGCTCCCTTTCTCGCTGTGGCCGTTATTTAACGAGTTCGGCCTCAATCTCGGCAATCTTCTTGTTAATCTTGTCGCGGATGAAATCCACAAAATGCAACAGCAGTTCTCGATTGGATATTTTGAATATATTCTCCTCGCGGTATGATGGCGCACTCGAGTTCGCAAAAATTAGGCGGTAGCTGCTGACCTCGAAAGTGTCATCCTCATTGAGCACCTCTTCTGCGGTGTTGATTTGGTCAAGTGTCTCAATAAACTTTGTACGCTTGGCTGAAAGTTCCTTCTTCGCCTCAAGCACCTTGAGGCACTCGGCAAGTTCCTTTTGCTTGCGTTCCATCTCCTTTTGCAGTTCCTCGGCCTTGCGCTGTGCCTCGCTCTTGGGTTTGCTCTTCTTCTCACTCTTGGG
>JAZUPQ010000029.1:0-12627 GCA_045605265.1 Eubacteriales bacterium
GTATTCCCAAGAGTGTTCTGGAAGCGCATCGAGAGGGACTTATAATTGGCTCTGCCTGCGAGGCGGGAGAGCTTTACAGAGCCATTCTCGATAACAGAACCGAGGGTGAAATAGAGGAAATTGCCGATTTTTACGACTATCTTGAAATTCAGCCGATATGCAATAACCACTTTCTGGTAGAGGAAGGAAAGGTTGCAAGCGACGAGGCGTTAAAGGATATAAACAGAAGAATTTATCAGCTTGGCAAAAAGCTCGGAAAACCCGTCTGTGCCACCTGTGACTCGCACTTCATAGACAAGGAGGACGAAATTTACCGAAGAATACTCCTTGCGGGGCAGAAGTTCTCCGACGCGGACAAGCCTATGCCGATTTATCTGCGTACCACTGAGGAAATGCTTGAAGAATTCAAGTATCTCGGCGATGAAATCGCAGAGGAGGTCGTCATTGATAACCCCAATAAAATCGCAGATATGATTGATAAGCTCCGCCCGATTCCTAAGGGAAAATACGATCCGGAAGTACCGGGAGCGGAAGAGGAACTTACCGAATCCTGTTACAAAAGGGCAAAGGAATGGTATGGAGACCCAATACCCGAAATCGTGCGAAAGAGACTTGAAAAAGAGCTGTCCTCAATTATAAAAAACGGCTTTGCAGGTCTTTATATGATTGCGGTAAAGCTCGTCGCATACTCCGAAAGCCTCGGCTATCTCGTAGGTTCTCGCGGATCCGTAGGCTCTTCTCTTGTAGCGACTCTTTCGGGAATTTCCGAGGTTAACCCCCTCTATCCCCATTACAGATGCACTAAATGTAAATACACCGAATTTATAACCGACGGCTCGGTAGGCTCGGGATTTGACCTTCCCGACAAAAAATGTCCGGTTTGCGGAGAGCTTCTTTATCAAGACGGACACGATATCCCGTTTGAAACCTTCCTTGGCTTCAACGGTGATAAATCCCCGGATATCGACCTTAACTTTTCGGGCGACGTTCAGGGCAGAGTGCATAAATACACCGAGGAGCTATTCGGCGAAGGGCAGGTGTTCAGGGCGGGCACAACAGGTACTCTCGCCTCAAAAACCGCTTGGGGTTATATCAGCAAATACTTGGAAGAACGCAGAATTAAAATCCCCAAAGCCGAAATTTCGCATATGTCGTCAAGACTCGTAGGCATCAAGCGTACTACGGGACAGCACCCGGGTGGAATTATAGTTATTCCCAAGGGCTATGATGTTTACGACTTTACGCCAATCCAGCATCCGGCCGACGACCCTCATTCAGATATAATTACAACGCACTTTCAGTTCACCTATCTTCACGATACGATTCTGAAGCTTGACGAGCTGGGACACGATATGCCGACTAAATATAAAATGCTGGAAACCTACACCAATACGAGCGTTTTGGATGTAAAAATGAATGATAAGTCGGTTTATGAGCTGTTTGAGTCCACCGAACCGCTTAAAATTAAACCCTCAGACATCGGAGGCTGTCAGCTCGGAACCTACGGAATTCCCGAGATGGGAACTCGCTTTATCCAGCAGGTTCTTCTGGATGCGAAACCGAAAACCTTCTCTGACCTGTTGCAGATTTCCGGACTGACTCACGGAACTGACGTTTGGCTCGGTAACGCTCAAGATCTGATTAAAGCGGGAACCTGTACGATTTCAGAGGTTGTCGGAACGCGTGACGGCATTATGACCTATCTTATGCAAAAGGGTATGCCTGACGCTATGGCGTTTGATATAATGGAGAAGGTCAGAAAGGGCAAGGGCGTAAGCGCAGAATACGAGAGGGAGATGCTTGCCCACGGCGTTCCCGAATGGTACATAAGCTCTTGCCGTAAAATTAAATATATGTTTCCCAAAGCTCACGCGGCTGCGTACGATATGTCTGCAATCCGTCTGGGCTGGTACAAAATTTACTATCCGCTAGAGTTTTACGCCGCATTTTTAACCGTTGCCCCGGGTGGATTTGACGCCGAAATAGTAGGTAAGGGCTACGACGGGGTTTGCGACGCTATCCGCGAAATCGAGGAGAAGGGAAACGATGCTACCGCAAAAGAAAACGAAACCTGCCAGACTCTCTATCTTGTGAGAGAGGCCCTGGCAAGAGGAGTAAAATTTCTGAACGTCCACCTTAAAAAATCCGACGCCACCGCCTTCCTTCCCGAAAACGGCGCGGTGAGAATGCCCTTTAATTCTCTCGTAGGTCTTGGCGATACCGCGGCGGAAAAAATAATTGAAACAAGAGATAAATATGATATATATTCTATTGAAGATTTGCGTCAGAGAAGCGGCGTTTCAAAAACCGTAATTGAGGTTTTGCGGCGCAACCACGTTCTTGACGGCTTGTCTGAGGAAAATCAGTTTTCTCTGTTTTAAAGCATTTTCTATAAAACAAGAGGGATTTCAACTTCACATTGAAATCCCTACTGATTTTATTCATATAAAGAGCAAAGCGGCAAGAATAATAATAGATTCCAAATCTGCGGATTTTGTGAAAAGCAAAAACACGATAATTCCTATAATTATCAGTTCTTCAGAGCCCAACTTGAACTCGCGCGGAAAAAACTCTTTAAATCTCGGCAGAATTGATTTTATACCTATTTTATCCGACCACGACGGTGAAGATTCTTTGTTTTCTTCTATTTTTTCGCATTTCTCGATTGCCTCATTGTCGCTCTGCAAATCCTGAACAAGAGCCGTGCCGTCATAGTTTAAAGGGATTTTTACGTCAGAGCCTTCCTTAAAAAAATCTCTCGTATACATCACTTTTTCCTCGCAATATCAATTATATCGCCGATAGTCAGCATACTGTCAATGGCCTTTGCTCTCTCACTTGAAAGATATGGCTTCAAAGCTCCCAAAAGCTGTCGGCGTCTTGAAGTGATTTCAGAGTCTTGATATGTAGGCAAAGATGAAGTCTCTGCCGTTTCTTGCTTAGGCGTTTGCGGAGTCTCTCGGGATTCATTTTTCTCCGCCAGGGCCTTAATCTCGTTTATGAGCTGAGGATTTTCCATAATGAGAGAGACGATTTTGGAAATATCGTTATCCATTTACTTTCCCTCGTTTCTGAAATCGTCAAGAATTTTTTTGGCATTTGAAAAACTCATTCTTTCAGTGCCGTCAAGCATTCTTCTAACCTTGTCGAGATTTTCCTTGCTTGGCTGACCTTCGGGAATTTTAATTCCGTGCTCCGTTGCGATTGTTCGGATTTGTTCCCAAAGCTCTGCGTCGCTTTTTTGTGACAGCTCTCTCAGCGCATCTTTATTAAATTTCATTTTCACACCTCGCTTTTAATCTTTTTTATCATACTATTCCGATTTTGAAAAATTGACACAGGAAGGGAATTTTTATGAAATGTCTCGTACTTTCGGACAGCCACGGAAATTCTTATAAAATCGAACGAATATTAAAAAAGCACCGTGATGCCGAAATCGTATTTTTTCTTGGTGACGGAATACGGGATATATATGAGCTGATACCGCAATTTCAAGATAAAGCTTGGATTTTTGTAAAGGGAAACTGCGACCTTGGCATAGATGCAAGAAAGACCGAATATACAGAAATTCACGGCAGAAAAATTATGCTCACACACGGGGATTTATATGATGTTAAATATTCGACCTCGCTTCTTGAAAATCTTGCGAGAGAAGAAAAAATAAATATAGTTCTGTACGGTCATACCCATATTCCCAAAGAGGAATTTTTGTACGTTGGTGACACCCCGTGTTACTTTTTTAATCCGGGAAGCGTTCGTGAAGATAGCTATGGAATAATAGATATAACCGAGGAATACGCGCTTTTCTCGCACGGAAAAATATAAAATACTTGAAAATATTTTTGCACTGTGATATAATTTATTGTGTATTATTAAGCTAGGAGACTGTTTATGCAGGATATTAAAGAGATAATAGCAAAAAATATATGCGATTTGCGAACTGCAAACGGGCTCACACAGGTCAAGCTCGCCGAGGCGCTTAACTATACCGACAAGGCGATTTCAAAATGGGAGAGGGCGGAGTCAGTACCGGATATTTTCGTTTTGAAAATGCTCGCCGACTATTTTGGCGTAACAGTCGATTACATAATAAGCGAAAATCATACGGAAACCCATATTAAGCCCACCGAGCAGTCCTTTGGCAAAAGGAACAAAATTTTAATAACTCTGCTCGCAATCTCTCTTGTTTGGCTGATTGCAACGCTGGTTTTTTCATTCGTTCTGATAACTGCGGAAAACCCAGCCGTCCCCGCTTGGATGACTTATATATACGCAATTCCCGTTTCATCAGCAACGCTTCTGGTTCTCAACTTTGTATGGGGCAAGCAGAGATTTAATTTCTGGATTGTCAGCGTACTGATTTGGTCGGCAATTACGTCGGTTTACCTCTCGTTTCTCGTAACACCAATCTCTCTTAATATATGGCCCGTTTTCATAGTAGGCGCACCTGCTGAATTCATAGTGCTGATTTGTTCGGGTCTTGCATTCAAAAGAAAAAAATAAAAACGCCCGTATGAGCTGAAAGGAGTATATATGCCGCCAAGAAATAAACGGTTGGATGACGGAATAGAAAAACCGAAATCTTTAAAGGAATTGCCCTCGTATTTAAAAAATCGTATAAAGGGATTTACTTCAAGGCTTTTTTACATAATTTCTTTGGTGTATGAAAGCTCGCCGCTGACTTTATTTTTGATGTCATTTTTCTGCATTTTTGACGGCGTGCTGCCTGTTGTAGGCGCGTATATTTCAAAATATCTGCTTGATGCGATTGCATCTCTCATAGGTAAAGGATATGCCGAAACAGGCAGTATTGTAAACGATCTGTTTACAATTTTGCGTCCGGTAATGTTTCTTTTGCTTATGCAATTCATTTATTTGTCAATCAAAAAAATCAGCGAGAGAATAAACGCCTCTGTTGTTACAATAGCAGGCGAACTGGTTGTTAACCATATAAAGCTTAAAATTGCAAATAAGACGAAGGACGTGGATATATCCTCGTTCGATAAGGTCGGTTTTTATGAAAAGCTCGAAAACGCCAACAGGGAAGCGGGAATGCGCCCTATTGGAATTTTGACATCGACCTTTACCGTCATAAGCGCGATAATAAGCGCGGCTTCGTTTATCGTAGTATTAGCTACGTTAAGTCCGGTTGCTCCGGTGATAATTATCATTCTCGCCCTGCCGAGCGCTTTCGTGAATTATCACTTCCGCCGTAGAAATTTCTTCTACGTCCGCCATCACTCAAAGGAGAGGCGGGAAATGAATTATTTTTCAAACCTTATAGTCGATAAGGACAGGGTTAAGGAAATAAGAATTCTCGGCATCGGCGACACGATTATCGGTAAGTACAAAACCGCTTTTGCAAAATATTACAGCGGTCTCAAAAAAATAATTTTTAAAGAGGGCGCGCTCAGGGCGGCGGTCAGCATTTTCGCCACTCTCGCTTCCCTAATCGTCTTTGGATACGTAGCCTACGATGCAGTTTTCAACGGCGGTTCAATCGGCAACTACTCTCTCTACACAGGCGCGCTCACCTCTCTTAACGGGTACGTAACTTCTATCGTAGCCGCGACGGGAACTATCTACGAGGGTACGCTGTTCATAGACAATATGATGAGCTATATGAAAGAGGAAAAGAAGATTGTCCCAAGCATAGAAAACCCGCATAAAGTTACACGGGGTGAGCCTCACACACTGGAACTCAGGAACGTTTCGTTCAATTATCCGGGCAGCGACGTCAAGGTAATTGACAACGTCAGCTTCAAAATCACCTCGGGGGACAGCCTTGTCCTCGTAGGACTTAACGGCGCGGGAAAAACCACCTTAATTAAACTTATTACAAGACTTTATGACGTTACCGAGGGTGAGATTTTGCTCGACGGAAAAAACATCAAGGAATACGATGTAGAGTCTTACTACGATATGTTTGGAATTATATTCCAGGATTTTGGTAAGTATGCTTTGAGCGCCTCTGAAAATATAGAAATAGGCGATGTAAACCGAGAGCATAATACCGACGAGGTTATATCGGCTTCAAAGTCGGCCTCCGCTCACGATTTTATCGAAAAGCTCCCTGGCGGATATGATACCCCTCTTACCAGAATGTTTGAGGAAAACGGTATGGAGCTGTCAGGCGGACAGTGGCAAAAGCTCTCCGTCGCCAGAGCCTTTTATAAGAACTCGGATATTTTGATTTTGGACGAGCCCACCGCCTCTCTCGATGCTCTTGCAGAGCAGGAAATTTTTGAACAATTCTCCCGCTTGGGGCAGGGAAAAATCAGCATTTTTGTCTCCCACAGACTCTCAAGCGCCGTCACGGCGAAGAAAATTGTCGTTCTCTCTGAGGGTAGATTGATTGAAATTGGAAATCACGAGGAATTGATGAGCCAAAAGGGCGAATATTACCTTCTTTTCAGCACCCAGGCGAAGCGCTATATCGGATAAAAAAACACCGTTTGGATTTTGTTCCAAACGGTGTTTTTTTATCTTCCGATTGCTGCCGCTCCGATAATTCCCGCATCGTTTTTCAGCTCTGCTATCAGAATCTGAGATTTAGTCGCGCAGGTTTTCGTGTACTGCTCGCGGTCAATAATTTCTTTAAGAGGATTCAAGAGGGTCTCCTGTTGATTGCAAATTCCGCCTCCCAGCGTTACAACTTCGGGCTGGAAAATGTTAATGAGGTTGGTAATTCCGCAGGCGAGGTAGTATATGTAATTATCCACAACCTCTTTTGCGTGAATGTCCCCCGCCTTCATTGCATCAAACGCGGTTTTTCCCGTAATCTTGCTGTCTTTTTCTGCGTAATCAATGAGCAGAGAGGGAATTCCTAATATTTTCAGCTCGTTTATTTTTTCCTTTGTCATACTTATGAGAGCAGTGGCTGAGCAGTAGGCTTCAAAGCAGCCCCTTCTTCCGCAGGTGCAGGGTCTGCCGCCCGCAACGATAGCCATGTGGCCAAGCTCTGCGCCGTAGCAGTTAAGACTTCCCGTAAATAGCTTTCCGTCAATAACGATACCGCCGCCGACTCCTGTACCCAAAGTGACCATAATTGAGGATTTTACGTTTTTTCCTGCTCCTTTAAGCGCTTCGCCAAGTGCCGCGGCGTTGGCATCGTTCACGAGATAGAGCTTTTTGACTTTCAAGTGCTTCAAAAATTCCTCTTCCATTGGAAAATCGTACATCTTGATATTTCCCGATGCGATAATCATTCCGTTATTCGCGTCAACCGAGCCGGGAGAGGCAATTCCCACGTATTCGATATCATCTAAGGAGAGGTTATTTCTCTCCACGATTTTATTGGTGAGATTCGCCATATCTTTCACTACTTCGCAAGCGCCTCTTTCGGCGTTTGTCGGAATACTTTCTTTGTCTATGATATTAAGGTCAGAATCGCAAAGTCCGATTGCTATATTGGTGCCGCCAAGGTCTATTCCGATTGAGTACATAGGTTTTCTCGCTTTCTGAAATTAATTCTAACTTCATTATACATTTTTTTTTCTGAAAAGTCAACAGAAAAATCGTTCACAAAAAATTAACAAATCAAATTCTTATATCTCTTGCAAAATATACAAAATTAGTATACAATATATCAAGCAAGAAATAGAAATAATTAAGAAGGGAAGAAAAAATGTCAAGATTCGTGTATGCGGATAACGCCGCCACAACTCCCGTCAGCCAAGAGGTTATAGATGCGATGACTCCCTGTTTTTTAGAGGAATGGGGTAATCCGTCCAGCCTTCACCAAAAGGGAAGAAGCGCAAAGGACTTGCTTGATGATGCAAGAGATAGAATTGCAAAGGTATTTAATTGCCGAGCAGATGAATTGTATTTTACTTCCTGCGGAACGGAGTCTGACAACTGGGCGATAAAGAGCGCATCTCGTAAAATGGCCGCCAAGGGAAGAAAACATATCGTAACAAGCAAAATCGAGCACCACGCAGTTCTTCACACCTGCGAGGCTCTTGAAAAAGAGGGATTTATTGTCGATTATATCGATGTTGATGAGGATGGCGTAATCAATCTGCAACAGCTCAGAGAAAAGGTGAGCGAAGAAACGGCTCTCGTAGCGGTTATGTACGCCAATAACGAGGTAGGAACGATAGAGCCCATCGAGGAGATTTGTGAAATCGCCCACGCGAAAGGCGCTTTGATGTTCACCGATGCTGTTCAAGCTGTGGGAAACGTTGAAATCGACCTCTCAAAATTGAAGGTTGATATGTTGGCTCTTTCCGGACACAAGCTCCACGCGCCAAAGGGCATCGGTATGCTCTTTATCCGTCGCGGAGTGGTAATTCCGTCATTCATTGACGGCGGCGGACAGGAGAGAAGAAAAAGAGGCGGAACGGAAAATTTGCCTTATATCGTAGGACTTGCAAAAGCCATTGAAATTGCCAATGAAAAGATAAAAGACCTACCCCGTGTAGCGAAAATGAGGGATAGACTCATAGATGAGCTTACCAAAATCCCCTATTCCAAGCTTAACGGACACAGAACGAAAAGACTCGCGGGCAACGCGAATATCGGCTTTGAATTTATAGAAGGAGAGAGTCTGCTTCTTTGGCTTGACATCGCCGGAATTTGCGCCTCAACGGGTTCTGCTTGTTCCTCTATGTCGCTTGAAGCCTCGCACGTACTCTTAGCTATGGGCGTGCCTCACGAGAAGGCGCACGGCTCTTTAAGGCTTTCAATTTCCCACGACACAACGGACGAGGATATTGATTACATTATTGAAAACGTGCCGAAAATTGTAGAAAAGCTCAGAAATATGAGTCCTCTTTGGGAAGAAATCGTAAAGAAATAAAATGGGAGATTAAAAAATGAAATACAGCGAAAAGGTAATGGACCACTTCACAAATCCCAGAAACGTTGGCGAAATTGAAAATGCCGACGGAGTTGGCGTCGTAGGAAATGCAAAATGCGGCGATATAATGAAAATGTATCTCAAAATCGAAGATGACGTAATCACAGACTGCAAGTTTAAAACCTTCGGCTGCGGCGCAGCTATCGCGACCTCGTCAATGGCTACCGAGCTTATAAAGGGTAAGAGAGTCGAGGACGCATTGAAGCTCACGAACAGCGCGGTTGTCGAGGCGCTCGAAGGACTTCCGCCAGTTAAGATACACTGCTCGGTATTGGCAGAGGAGGCATTCAAAACCGCTCTCGCAGACTACTACAAAAAAATCGGCAGAGAAGTGGACTTTGAAATTGAAAAAGCCCACGATGACGAAGAATAAAAGCAGGAAATATTTATGAAGATTTTGCTGGGACTCAGCGGTGGGCTTGACAGCGCTTATTCTGCAACAAAGCTCATAGAGGCAGGGCATACCGTCGAGGGCGCTACTCTCGTTATGCACGACTACACAGACATCTCAGAATGTGAAAGGCTGGCAGACGAGCTCGGTATCGCTCTCCATATAATCGACTGTAAAAAGGAGTTTGCCGAGATAGTTAAAAATAACTTCGTAAATGAGTATGTGAATGGCAGAACCCCTAACCCGTGTATCATTTGCAATAGTGAAATCAAGTTTAAAATGCTTCACAAATATGCAAAAGAAAATGGGTTTGATAAAATTGCCACAGGCCATTACGCACGACTTGAGGATTTTGAGGGGAGTAAGTATCTTAATTTTGCAAAGGATAGAAAAAAAGACCAAACCTATATGCTTTGGCGATTGCCCAAGGAGATACTTGACGACTTGATATTGCCACTTTCGGATGAGGCAAAAAGTGAAATTCGCAAAGACGCATACGAGAGAGGTATGAGCGTAGCTTCAAAGGAAGAGAGTCAGGAAATCTGCTTTATTCCCGATGGAAACTACGTTGAATTTATAGAAAACAGAGTTGGAAAACTTCCAAGGGGCAACTTTATTGATAAGGGAGGAAAAATTCTCGGCGAACATCGCGGTATTATAAACTACACCGTAGGGCAGAGAAAGGGACTTGGAATAGCCCTTGGGCAGAGGGTTTTTGTCACCGATATAAACCCCCTTGATAATACGGTTACGCTCTCGCTTGAAGATGATAAAAGCAGCGAGGTCTCGGTTGAGGGAGTCATTTTTGCGGATAAATACGATATGAAAATAGGTGAAACACGAGTTTGCGACGTTAAGCTGAGGTATCTTCAACCCCCGGTTAAATGCAGAGCGATATATCTTGGGGAGAATAGAATGAGCGTAGAATTATCCGAGCCTCAAAGGGCAGTCACCCCCGGACAGTCGGCGGTATTTTACGACGGAGATAGGCTTATTATGGGTGGTTTTATCACGAGAAGCGCTCTATTTAATTAATTATAATAGGTAGAAAAAGCGGGATTTTCCACCCGCTTTTTTATTTTTGGCTAAAAACCCTGTTTATTACTGATGTAGAAAAAAATGTCGATTTTTTGTGCAATATCAACAAATAACAAAATAAGTTTACAGATGTATTAAAAAATCAAATATGTTGAATTAAATTCACAATTAATATAAATATAGTCGTATTTTGCCAATAAATTAGCGATTTTGCAGTAAATATAATTCACATATTAATTATCTGATTTGAAAGTCAAGAAAAAAACGACAACAAAAGTTTACGAAATAGAGAAAACGATTTTCGAAAAACCGCCGACAATACTTTTAAAGCCAATATTTTTAAATAAATTCCTTATTGACTTCGAACGCGAAATATGTTAAAATTTATTCAACTATTTATAAGTGCGTGCGATAACGCACAAGTCATAGTAATTAAACTTTTCTCGGAGGAAAATGGTTTATGAAGAAAAAAACGTTTCATAAGGTTGTAGCGTTGCTTCTTTCTCTCACAACCCTGCTTGGTGTGTTTGGTGTAACCGTATTCGCCGCAGAAGACGAAAAAAAGCACGGGTCTAACCAAGACCTTGCCGCAACTCTTGAAGAGATGCAAGAGCTTTTGGGAGTTTCGTCTTATGCAGAATACCTGCTTAAACACGAAGGCGGTGTTATCGGTGACAGACAGCAAGTAATTTCTGTCGACCTTACAAACAAGGTAAGCGGAAACAGCGTTCTCGTTTCTCAGAGTCAGGAGTGTTTAGACTCTTTTGAAGAAGAACCTGAACATTGGTCGCTTTTCGGCGATAATTGGGATACTTCCACTTATCTTCCGTCAACAGGTGAGACTACTTGGAATTTCACAGTTCCCGAGGGTGCTGCCGGATTCTATTACATCAAGCTCGAATACTTCACCTGTATCACCAAGGATAGCAGTATAAGCGCGATTGAGCGCAAACTTCTCATAGACAATCACGCGCCCTTTGACGAGGCAAGCAGCATTTCTTTTGACAAGCACTGGGAGTACACCAACACTTCCGTAAGCGAGAGCGCAGCTGCGGCAGGCGACAAGGAAGGCGTGACAACCGAATACGAGCTTCGCGACGACGGTTATTATAAAATCGTAACTTCGGTTGAGGGTGGCAAGAAAACCGTTAAGGAGTATAGAATTTCTCAGGATATCAACGGTAACTCAATGCTTCCTAACTGCGAACAGACTGCGATTTGGAATACTCAATTTTTGAGTGACAGTACGGGATATTATAGCGGATATTTCCGTTTCTACCTCTCTGACATCGACCATCAGATTTCTCTTGTGGCGGAGCGTGAGCCCGTAATAATCAAATCGATTGAGTTCATTCCCTGCAAAAACGATGATAGCGATGTTCCTTCTTACGCAGAGGTTTTGGCAGATTATGAAAAAAATAATTATAAGCCCGCAGGCGACGCTATTACGAAAATAGAGGCAGAATTTCCGGATTTTGTATCCGACTCATCTGTTTATCCAACCAATGACGCGTCTTCAAACGCTACATATCCCACCAAGTCCCAATCTCAGCTTTATAACGTAATAGGCGAGAACAGCTATAACACTGTGGGCCAGTGGGCTGCTTATAAATTCCAGGTTGACGAGACCGGCCTTTATAAGTTCGGTATGCGCTTTAAACAGAGCGCGCTGCAAGGTATGTACGTTTGCCGTTCGCTTCTTTTGTCGGGCGGTAAATACGGAGAAACGCCCAGCGTTCCGTTCAAGGAAGCTAACAATGCGCAATTCAATTACGGCAAGGGCTGGCAGACGAGCTTTGTCGGATATGCAAAGCAGATTCCCGATGAAGACTCTGACGATCCTAATGCAAAGAAAACCGTAATCGAGGACTTCCAATTCTATTTTGAAGAGGGCGTTGAATATACGCTTTACATAGAATGTTCATTCGGTTCGCTCCGTGAGCTTATTCGCAGAATTGAAACGAGTGTTGCAAAGCTTAACGAATGTTATATTCGTATAATTCAACTTACCGGACCCGTTGCGGATACCTACCGTGACTACGGCTTTCTTCAGATTATGCCCGACGTTCTTCGCGAATTCGGTATTCAAGCTAAGGAACTTTACGATATAAAACTTGAACTCGAAGAGCTTTCGGGTACAAACGGATCTCACATAGCAACACTTGAAACGGTTGCCTTGCTGCTCGAAAAAATGAGCAGTGAATACGGCGCAAAGATTGCAGAAAACCTCTCCAACTTCAAATCCTACCTCGGTACTCTCGGTACATGGATTAACGATACAAAGAGCGGCGTTCTGATAATGGATAGCATTTGCGCTGTTCCTTCCGACACAACGGAC
>JAZUPQ010000030.1:0-13354 GCA_045605265.1 Eubacteriales bacterium
CAAAAATGAAAAATATCCTGCAAATGTATGAAAACGGTGAAGAATTTGAATCTCACGCCGATGTAAAGCAAACGCTGATAGCCTTCAATTCTACGGTTTTCGTTCCGTTCATTTTCGAGATGTTCTCCGAAATCACACTGAGACTGCGGAATTACAGTCCATTCGCCCACACACTCAGCCTTTGTAATACGAACGGCTCTGAATTTTATCTCCCGACGCAGTCCGAGCTTGTGCGCGGCGGATATGAAATTGACGTTTTTCGATATGGTAACGTCTACAAATTCATCGACTCTGCCGATAACGCCATTATAAACGAAAATCTCAGGATGATGGAAAAATTCGAGCTTTAAGTGATACAGTATTCATAAAGACACAATAAGGAAGGAATTTAACTTATGAAGGAACAGTTTAAAATCGGAGTAGCGAGAGAAATTATAACTCCGCCGCTCGGCACGCTTCTTTCGGGATACGTTTGCAGACGTCCTGCCGCAAGCGTAAATGACGATTTGACGGTTAACGCGATAGCCTTTTCCCAAGGGGAGCTTTGCGGTGTCATGCTCAGCGTTGACGTAGTAAGCTTTGCTGAGAAACATTCATCTAAAATTCGCGAGATGATTTCAAAGGAAACGGGAATTCCGTTCAAAAATATCACAGTTTCGGCAATACATACCCATTCAGGACCTCAGATACGCGAGTCAAAGGGCTGGGGAGCGGAAAACACGGAATTCAACGAGCAAATCTTAATTCCACAATGCGTAAAGGCGGCAAAGACGGCGGCGAATTCTATGCGTCCTGCGGTAATGGGAGTAGGCGTTACGGAGAGCAAGGTCGGAATTAACCGCAGAGAGATAATGCCCGACGGAAGCGTAAGACTCGGACAAAATCCGTACGGAGTATACGACCCTGAAATGACGGTCGTAAGCTTCAAGGGGCTTGACGGAGAGCCGATAGTAAATCTCGTGCATTACGGCTGTCACGGTACGGCCTGCGGACGCGGACTTGAAATTACGCGTGACTGGCCGGGCGTTATGGTTGACAGAGTAGCCGAGGAAACGGGCGCGCCGACGGTTTTCTTTAACGGAGCGGAAGGCGACGTCGGACCGAGAATTTCCAACGGCAGAACTACGGGCGACTGGGGAGTGCGCGAGGCAGAGGACAGACCGTACGGACAAATCAAGTACGTATACGAGCTTGGCTCGGTTGCTTCTATCGACGCTATGCGTGCATACAACCAAATCAAAGAATACAGAGAAGTAAAGCTTCAAATCGTGACGGGCGAGCTTTGTCTGCCGTACGAAGCGCCTCCGTCAAAGGAGGAAATCGTAAAAAAACTTGACGAGCTTTCACGCCTCGACAGCCTTATGGGCGTTCAGGTCAGGGAGTATGAAAAGCTCAAAACCCTTCTCAAAGTTTATGAAAGCGGCAATAAGCACGAAAGCGAGCTTTGTCTTGAACAAACGCTGATAGCCTTCAACTCCACGGTTTTCGTTCCGTTCAAATTCGAGATGTTCTCCGAAATTACACTTCGTCTGAGAACCTACTCGCCCTTTCAGAATACTCTTTCGCTCAGCAACACAAACGGAACTGAGGGATATCTTCCCACTCACGACCAGCTTGTGCGCGGCGGATACGAAATTGCAGTTTTCAAAACGAGAGAGCCGTATAAGTTCGTTGACAACACCGATGACGTTATTATAAACGAAAACCTCAAGCTTTTAGAAAAAATGGAGTATTAAAACATATATTGGTGAAAAACATATATATTTTGGTGAAAATCATATAAAATATACACTTTTTCGTGATATAATAAAATTAGTAAATAAATTTACAAGAAAGGAAATATGAAAAATGCCAGTATACGAATCAATAAAAAATGCTGACAACAGAATCGTGATTTCGGAAAAGAACAAGAACTCCGCGGTATTCGGATGGAATAACACGGTTGAAAAGCTTGCTTCCTTAATCGACACTACAGAGCAAAACGTTGCCATCGATGGATGGTATGGCATCGACTATGAGAAGATTGCAAACTCCCTTGCAAAAGCACTTAAAGCAAAGGGACTTTCCGTAACTCTTTACGATGCAAAGCAACTTTATAAAACAAGAGAGGAAATCATCGCTTATAACGCTCCCTACGTTACCGACGACCCCGGTTTCGGTAAGGTTAACAAGACGGGCGTTATTGAAGACATTATGAATTGCGAAGCAATCGAGGCTCTTAAAAAGACACTTGCAAGTCCGTCTTGCGTAGTAGTTTACGGCGAGGGCGCTTGTATCGCAGAGCTTGCTAAATTCTACAAGGTTAAATGCTATGTAGATAACACTCACCAAAAGGTGCAGTGGGATATGTGGGAAGGCAGACTTAAAACATTTGGATGCACCGAGCCCACAAAGGGATATAACTGGAAGGAATACAACTATTCCGACTATTATATGCTTATGCGTCAGAAGAACTATATGTATGAAACTATGGACTTCTACGTAGAGAACTATTTTGAAGATGATCTCGTATTGGTACCGAGAGCAGCTTACGATGAGATTATGTCTACGCTCGTTAAGTATCCTATCCACGAGGTTAAGATTTTCAGCCCCGGACCTTGGGGAGCTTACAGATTCCTTGATATGGACTACGGCGTTGAGGGACTTGCAAACAACGCTTGGAACAAGATTGCCGGCCCTGAGCTTCGTATTCTTATCGACTTCGGCGGTGAGAGAAGCATTTCTATGCCTATGCTTAACGCTATGCAGTACGGTAAGGAGCTTGTAGGTGAGCTTATCGACAAGCAGTATCCCGGACTTTTCCCGCTTGATATTTGGCTTGACGACGGTTATCACAAAGAGCCTCAGCCTGCTGAGAGAATTTCTATGCCTATGCACATTCACCCATCCAGCCACTATGTAAAGGAGCATTTCGACGAGCCGCTCGGCAGATATGAAACCTATTACATAGCAGAGGCTTACGAGGGCGCAAACACTTGGATGGGCTTCCACGATACTGCTGATATCGAGGAGTGGGAGAGACTTTGTGAAAAGTCACAGAATATCACTCCTATCGAGAACTGGAAAGACTTTATCGCTAACTGGAGCAGCAAAGAGGGCGACCTTTACCTTATCCCACCCGGAACTATGCACGGTCACGGCGGTAACCAAATGGTACTTGAAATGGATACAAACCCCAGTATCAACGGTACTGAGTATTCCTTCTTTGAGTACGACTTTGCAAGACCGTCTTGGGACGACAAGGCAAAGACAATGACAGGCAAGCCGCTTAAAATGCACCTTGAACACGGCAGAAATATGGAAAAGACGAGAAGAGCTTCTTGGGTTAAGGATAACCTTCTTTCTCAGCCTACGGTTGTTAAATGGACGAAGGATTATTTCATCGACCGCTATAAGAGCACTCCCGTAATGCCTTACCACGTTGAAAGAATTCACTTTGAAAAATGCGGTGAGTTCTCAACCGAGGGCAAGTTTATGAATATGCTTACCTTGACGGTTGGCTCTAAGGTTACAGTTCGTTCAAAGACGAATAAGAACCTTTACGCGTACTGCGATAAGTTCCAGACTCTCGTAGTTCCTGCATCCTTCGGCGATTATGAAATCATCAATGAAGAGGGCGGACGCGCTACCTGCGTAATCCAGAGATGGAAGCAGGGCTAATCCTCAATAATTAAACAAAAGAGCCATAGTCGGAAATACTTTTTAAGCTTTATTTTCTGCTATGGCTCATATTTTAAAGAGCAAGGAGAAGTTTTTATGAATATTTTGGCAATAGGCGCACACCCCGACGACGTCGAAATTTCTTGCGGCGGAACACTTGCAAAATACGCAAAGGCAGGACACAAGGTCTTTACTGCTACCGCCACGAACGGAAATATCGGCTCTGCGACACTTCCTATGGACGAAATTGCAGCCATCAGAAAAGAGGAGGCTCGTCGCGCTGCGGCGCATATCGGCGCCGAATACATCTGTCTCGATTATGACGATGAAATGTTTTATGAAGATAAGAATGCAAGACTGAATTTTATAAATCTTGTCAGATATTGTAAGGCAGATATTATTTTAACTCACAATGAGGTTGATTACAACCCCGACCACGAGCTTACGAGCAAAATCGTAACGGACATCGCGGTAATGATTCCGATTGCAAAAATCGAAACGAAATACAAGCCATACGACAACATCCCCGCTATTATTTACTTTGAGCCAAGCAACGGTCTTGGATTTGTACCCACCGAATACGTTGATATCACCGACACCTTTGAAACAAAGCTTGCTATGTGTGCAGAGCATAAGAGTCAAATAGATTGGATGAGCGCGAATTATAAGGAGCACAGAAATAAAAACTTCCTTGACGCCTATGAAATCAACGCAAGATACAGAGGCGCGCAGTGCGGCGTTGAATACGCCGAGGGTTTCCGTATGGCAAATCACGTTCATCGTGCCTTCCCTTATAGAATTCTTCCTTAAAAACATGAAAAGTTATATTGGAAATCATAAAATACACGGCAAGACTCTGTATCTTGAATACGGGGATATACGCCTTGGAATTCCGATTGAATTCGGACTTCGTATATCGGAACTTTATTACAAGGGCAGTGAAAATCTGTTTTTTGAGCAGCCTCTCGAAATGACCGCTTTAACCACTCCTGACGGCTGGCGGGTAAGAGGAGGGCATAGACTTTGGGTAGCGCCTGAGGGAGATTTTTGTTACCACCCCGACAACGAGCCTATTTCATATACGCTTTATGAAAACGGGGTAAGCCTTATGCAAAACAAAGACCCCAGATTAAATATGGTAAAGGCTATACATATCTCATTTACCGGCGTCAACTGCCTTGAAATAAAGCACGAAATAACAAATTTAAACGATACCTCACGCAAGGTCGCGCTCTGGGGAATTACCTCGGTTGACGGCGGCGGAGTGGAGGAAATTTACCTTAACCAAAAGAAGAAAAACTCGCTGCCGACAAACGTCATCGCCGCTTGGAGCTATACGAGTCTTGGGGACGAGAGGGCGGAGTTCGACCTCGGTAAAATCACCCTTAGGCATAAACCTACCTCAAAGCTTTTCAAAATCGGCGTCGGCCATCCGAGGCAGGCTGTCAGCTATACGAACAAGGGCGTAATTTTAAAAAAGGATTACGAGGTCTTTGAGAATGGCGAGTATACAGACGGCGGAGTTTCTTACGAAACCTATATGTGCGACTATATGGTAGAGCTTGAAACGCTTTCTCCGCTTTACGAAATTTCACCGGGAGAAAGACGCGCTCATACTGAAATATGGACACTTGAAAGTAACTAAGCTAGGAGATTAACCTTATGAAATTAAAAGTAGCAACCGTCGCCCTTGCCCATCCGTTTGAGGTTGGATACGAGGATGCGATGCCGCTTATGACAAAAACCGTAAAGGCGCTTTGCGAGAGCGGGATTGAATGTGAGAATACGGGCATTGTGCTCCACGATATGAAAACGGTGGAGCAGGCCGCGCAAAAGCTTCGCGCTTCTACTGCTGACGTGCTTATGATATGCCTCGCTACGTGGAGTGAGGACCATCATATTCTCGACCTTCTTTCCTACGTTGATATGCCGCTTATAATCCGCGCCTATCCGGCTTTTGATACGGGCTCGCTCTGTTGTGCGCACCAAATAGGCGCGGTATTCAGAGATATCGGCAAAAGCTGTGAATTCGTATATGGAGAACCTGAAGATTTGTCTCTCGCAAGAGAGGTTAAGACAATCGCCACCGCATACGCTCTTAAAAATACTATGAATAAGGTAAAGGTCGGCGCAATCGGCGGACGCGTAAAGGGAATGACCGAGATTGCTTACGATGAGTTTGCAATCAAGGCAAAGCTCGGCGCGAGAGTAGTAAACATCGATGAAAAGGAAATGACGGGCAAGGTGCTTACTATGTCAGACGAGGAGGCTGAGCAGCTTCTTCTTGAAAAAAAGCCGCTCTTCAAAGGTTGCAAGATTACTTCAAGCGCCGCGTCGATGCTTGAATCAATCAAATATTATCACGCAATGCGTGAGCTTGCGAAGGAATACGACCTTACCGCCCTTTCGGTTAAGTGCTATACAACCTATATGGGCAAGGTGTGTCTCGGTTATTCCTTACTTGCCGAGGAGGGAATCGTCGGCTCTTGCGAGGGTGATGTTACCAACGCCCTTACGATGAAGATTCTTTATGAATTGAGCTCCTGTCCTGTAAATAACACCGACCTTCTTTATCTTGACGATAAGGCTAACACAATTCTTTACGCGCACTGCGGCTCATCGGGCTTCTCTATCGCCGAGGGCGAGGTTGAGCTCGCGCCGGTAAGACTTGCCGAGGACGGAGTCTGTACGAAATTCCTTGTGAAGCCGGGCAGAGTGACTGCGGTAAATATTTGCGGTCACGGAGACGATTTGAGGCTTTCGGTAATGGTTGGAGACGCAGTCCCATGCGGAATGGAGTTTCCGGGCAACCCCGTAAAGATTAAATACGAAAAGCCTGTGTCGGTAATCAACCGCGAAATTCTTGAAAACGGAATAGGACATCACTGGATGGTCGCATACGGCGATTATCTTGAAGAGCTTCGCTATTTCTGTAAGCTTAACAAAATCAAGATGTACGAAATCTAAGGAGAGACAGAAAATGAAACGTTCTGAAATTAATAGCGCGATGCGCGACGCGATGGAGCTTTTTCGCGAGTATAAAATAACCCTTCCGAAATTCACTCTCTGGTCGGCAGAGGAGTGGAAAAGCAAGGGCGACGAGGTAATTGAAATCAAGGAAAATATGCTTGGCTGGGATATTACGGATTTCGGCTGCGGTGATTTCAACAAGGTTGGCTTGCTTCTTATAACTCTGCGTAACGGCAACCAAAAGAATAAGGAAAAATATCCAAAGCCATACGCAGAAAAGCTCATGGTAGTAAAGGAAAATCAGGTAACGCCTATGCACTTCCATTGGAATAAAATGGAGGACATAATCAACCGCGGCGGCGGTAACCTTGTAATCAAGTTTTATAATTCAACAAAGGACGAGCAGCTTGATACCGTATCCGACGTAACCGTCAGCATCGACGGTGTGAAGCATACCGTACCCGCAGGAAGCGAAATCACAATCAAGCCCGGCGAAAGCGTAACTATGACGCAAGGCCTCTACCACAGATTCTGGGGTGAGGAGGGCAAGGGAAGCGTTCTTGTCGGCGAGGTATCTATGTGTAACGACGATACCGCGGATAACCGCTTCTACGATAAGGTAGGCCGTTTCCCCGAAATAGAGGAGGACGAGCCCCCGCTTTATCTTCTTTGCAACGAGTACGGAAAATAAAATCCGTCACTGAATAAAAAAACGAGAGCAGACATAATGGAACATCCATGATGTCTGCTCTTTTAAAATACCTATTTTGACTTGCTGCGATTTACCGCGAGGGCGAGATAGAGCGCATATCCGCCGGTTATCACCGTAAGCAAAGCGGCGCTCAAAAGTCTGTATTTCGGCGTGGCGTTTGCCTCGTTTGCAAATACGCTGAGAGCGTTGAAGATGCCGTGAGTCGCGATACAGACAAGCAAACTGCCCGACCTCATATATATCATCACGAACATAAATCCCGCTGCGGTGGCGTATAGGATTTGCAACAGATTAGGCAGCAGCTCTGCGCCGGAGGCGTTGAACAGATTTATAATATGACCAAAACCAAAGGTCAACGAGGAAACAATAACGGCAGCTTTAGGGCTGCTTTTGCGCATAGCGTTAAAAAGAAGACCGCGGAAGATTACTTCTTCAAGAAAGCCGACGCAAAGCATAGATATTATGTAAAATACCGTCTCGGCTAAACTGAGATTAATTGTTACGCCGTATAGGAAATTTGTCGCGAGCATGAAAAGCACGGGTAAATACCAAAGCAACTCGCGCGCCGGAGCTTTCGGCAGGCATAAACCGCAGTCGGCAAAAAGACGGTTTCTTTTCAAAAACAACAGCATAACCAGGCTGAGCAGAAGGCCTACGCCGAGCGTGACCGACTTTTCGACTTTCACCAATGCCGACAGCCAATCGCCAACCGACATCAGCAGGCAGTAGGCGATAATCCACGCCACCGAAAACCAAATCTTGCTTTTATCATAAAGTTTCTTCATCAATATCATCCTTCATTTTGTGTTGATTATATTATATCATACATTTTTGATTTTTCAACCGCTCAATAAAAAGTCTTTTCGTTTCATAAGAAAATATCTTCGTATTATCTTGAATAGCAATTTAATCTGTGATATAATAAGCGTGTAGCATAGCAAAAAAATGGCAAAAATAATGTAAAACAATAGTGTGTTACTCCTCATTTTGTAAATAAATGGTAATTTTTGGTAAAAATTTATTGACAGTCACCAAAGCAAGTGATATAATCAAGTTGAACCATTCTTACAATGCTTGTTAAAGCAGCTTCAAAAGGAGAGAAGAAATGAAAAACAAGGGAGTAATATACGTATTAACGAATCCTTCATTTCCGGGATATGTGAAAATAGGATATGCCGACGATATTGAAAAAAGGCTTAATCAATTGAATAAGAGCGAGTGCGTGCCGTTTGCTTTTCGCGTGTACGCCACCTACGAGGTGAGCTGCCGCCTATCCGATATAAAAATTCATTCAATAATAGATAGAATCAATCCAAATCTGCGTTCTGTTGACGTCTGCAATGGACAGAGACGGGTTAGAGAATTTTACGCAATGTCGCCCGATGACGCTTATTCGATTTTGGAGGCTATTGCTGAAATTCACGGTTGCTCTGATAAGCTTTTCTTAGTCGGAAGAAACGGAGCCGGAATAGATTTGGATGAAAGCTTTGGTGGCGGAGGGGAGTCAGAAAATCCGATTTCTTTTTCTGTTTGCAGTATGCCGATAGGAGCTGAAATTACGTTTTAAAGAATCAAAGGTCTTTGTTATAATATCAAAAAAAAAGGAAAATATATGTTATAAAAAACGAAAAGGAGTACTTAGAAATGTCTGTAATTAACGGAAACAAAAACAATTTCAATGAGGAAGTAATAAAATCCGATAAGCCCGTACTCGTAGATTTTTGGGCGTCATGGTGTGGTCCCTGCCGTATGGTAGGCCCTATCATTGAGGAAATCGCAAATGAAAGAGACGATATAAAGGTGGTAAAGGTAAACGTTGACGAAGAGCCCGAGCTTGCCGCGGAATATCAGATTATGAGTATTCCTACGCTTATGGTTTTCAAAAACGGGGAAATTGCCAATAAGTCAATGGGCGCAAGGCCAAAAAACCAAATTCTTGAAATGATATAAAATGAATATGGAATTCATTTACGATGTAATCATAATCGGCGGCGGGCCGGGCGGATATACCGCCGCTCTGTATGCCACGAGGGCGGGCTTTACAACTCTCGTGATAGAGAAAATGTCTGTCGGCGGTCAGATGACAGAAACGATGCAGATTGACAACTATCCCGGATTTAACGAGGGGATAGACGGCTTTTCTCTCGGTGACAAAATGAAGTCGGGAGCAGAGAAATTCGGAGCAAAAACCGAGTTCTGCGAGGTGCTTTCGGTTGATTTGAAGGAAAAAATAAAGAAAATCGAGACGAGCAACGGGACATTCCTTGCAAAAACCGTGGTAATAGCCACGGGAGCGGAGCATAGGCGACTGGGAATTGCCGACGAGGAAAAATTCCGAGGCAGAGGACTCGGCTATTGCGCAACCTGTGACGGCGGCTTCTTCCGCGGAAAGACGGTTGCTGTTGTCGGCGGCGGAAATTCCGCAGTTTCCGAAGCTGTATTTTTGTCGAGAATATGCAAAAAAGTGTATATTGTTCACCGCCGCGACACTCTGCGCGCCACCAGAGTATACCATTCCCAGCTTGAAAAAGCCGATAATATTGAGTTTATATGGGACAGCAGCGTAGATTCTCTTTTGGGAGAGGACAAGCTTCGCATAGCCAAAATCAAAAATTTAAAAACAGGCGAAATTTCCGAGCTTGGCTTGGACGGAATTTTCATAAGCATCGGCAGAAATCCCGTGACAGAATTATTCAAAGAACAGTTAAAACTTGACACGGGTGGGTACATTGAGGCCGACGAAAGCACAAAAACCAATATTCCCGGCGTTTTTGCCGTGGGAGACGTCCGCACAAAAGCGGTGAGACAAATCGTAACCGCGGCAGCAGACGGGGCAGTCGCCGCCCATTTTATCGAAGAATATTTATCATAAAAATTGGAAGAACCCCAACTCAAAAAACGAGTTGGGGTTCTTTTACAGAAAAAAACTATTGAAATTATTAAATAAATATGATAAAATATTATAGTATTTATTAAAAAGGAAACTTTCGTATGCAGAAAAGACCGTTCGTACCGCTTAACTGTTTTTTTAAGGGAAGCTACAATCCCGAATATGAAAAAACAATAGATATCACCAAAGATAAGTGCCACAGGTATAACCAATTAATGCCAAGTGATACCGAGAGTCAGAACAAGCTGATTAAGGAAATTATCGGAAAAATCGGAAAGGATGCAAAATTTGTCGCTCCGTTTTTTTGCGATTACGGTTATAACATTGAGGTGGGCGACTTCTTTTTTGCAAACTATAACACCGTAATTCAGGACGGAGCAAAGGTAAAGTTTGGAGATTACGTCTTTATCGCGCCCAACTGCACCTTTACCACGGCGGAGCACGCCATCGACCCCGAAATGAGAAAAAACGGCGTTGAAATCGCCAAGCCGATAACCGTTGGAAACAATGTCTGGATTGGAGCCGGCTCGGTTGTTTTGGCAGGAGTGAGCATCGGCGATAACTCGGTTATAGGCGCGGGCAGTGTCGTAACCCGAGATATTCCGTCAAACGTAGTTGCACTTGGCGTTCCTTGTAAGGTTTTGCGTGAAATCAGCGAAAAGGATAAGACGGCATATCCCTATTTTGAGGGTGAGATTTAAACTTGCTTCGCTGAAATTTGCTTTTATAGGCAGGTATAAGTATGAAAAAAGACTTACATACAGAGTTCAAAAACCGAAAAATCAAAAAGGTCAATAAATTTGTCGCTTTCGTTCTAATTTCCGCTTTAAAGCTGATTTGTAAAAAGCGAAAGGTCAAATTTGAATATACGAAAGAATATCTTGAAAATGTTAAAAAAAAGGGCTTCATTCTCTGTCAGCACAGGTCAACTCTTGATTATATGTATGTTTTTGCAGGGACTAAGCGATATGATACGCATATTCTCGTTGGCTATCAGAACATATTCAAAAGATGGATTTACGGACTTTTAAAGAGCATAGGAGTAATTGCAAAAATGCTCTATCAGCCCGACGTGCAGTCGGTCATACAGATAAGGCAGTCCTTGGAGCTTGGTGAGAGCGTAGTCATTTTCCCCGAGGGAATACAGTCCACAAGCGGAAGCTCGCACCCCTTGAATCCGGGAACGGTTGACCTTTTGATGAAATATAAAATTCCGGTCTCCTTTGTAGAGATTGAGGGCTCTTATTTTGCAAGAACAAGATACTCAACCGATGTGAAAAAAGGCCCTATTACCGTGAGATATTCGCTCCTGTTTGCCCCGGAGGATTTTGAAAAGTACAATAAGGAAGAGATCACGGAAAGACTTAACGAAAAACTGTACTACAACGAGTTTGAGGTCAACAAGGTGAAGAGAAACGCCTATCACGGCAAAAAGTCCAACATATACGGCCTTGACAACATAATCTACAAATGCCCCGACTGTCTGGGCGAACACAGGTTCAAGATAGAGGGGGACAGAATGGAATGTTTAGACTGCGGATTTGCCGTTACGATGGACGAGTATTACGACCTTCACCCCTTGGATTGCGATTTAAAATTCGAGAATATCGACCTTTGGTATAAGTGGCAGAGAAGCTTGGTGAGAGAGCAGGTTCGCGACGACGGATTTTCTATGAAAACCAAGGTTCAGCTTCGAAATATAAACCGAAGGTCGCTTAAAGAAAACGACGGAATGGTAGTTGAAGGAGAGGGAATACTTGAAATCAACAATAAGGGCTTGACCTATAAGGGAAGCAGAAACGGCGAGGAGACAGAGCTTTACTTTGAAGCAAAAAACGTCTACTCCCTCACGATGTCTCTCGCTCACGAATTAGACCTGTACTACCTTGGAAACTACTATAATTTTCTCGTTCTTGAAAATGAAAAGCAGGTCGTAAAATGGATGCTCTGCGCGGAAGAAATACATAATATGTACGACCCCGTGTGGCGCGAAAGCAGCGAAAGGGTGTATCAATATGAATAAGAAAAACGGATTTATCCTGCTTGGAATAACGGCGGTTCTCTTGCTGGTCGTAGCTTTGTTTTCCATATTTAATTGGGATACGGTAAGCTACCTTTTCAACCAGATGTCAAGCGGAGTGAGTATAGCCGGAGAATACATTTTGGGACTTGGCTGGGTTGGCTTCGCTGCGATTTCGCTTATAATCGTAGTTTGCTTTTTCGTTCCGGTGATTTCATCAATTCCCGTGCAGCTTGCCTCTGTTGTGAGCTACGGACTTCCGATTGCAACTATCCACGTCATACTCTCTATATTCATCGCGAGTCAGTTCGCATTTCTATTTACGAGATGCTTCAGGGTGTTCAGCACGAAGAAGCAGATTGAAAAAAGAATTAAAATGGAGGAGCAAATCAAAAACAGCAATAGAAGCGTAATGTATTTCTTGGTTTTTGCCTACCTTGCTCCCTTCGTACCGTTTTTGCTTATACATACAGTAGCGGCAAGCAGCGGAATTAAGTGGTGGAAATACAGCCTTATAACCTTGATAGGCCCTATTCCCGACGTAATTGTAACCCTTTGGCTTGGAATGAAAGTTACTTCATCATCACCAATAGTATCCTATATCACGCTTCTAATCATTGTAATCTGCGTTATACTTTCGTTCACCTTTAAAGAAAAAATTATGAACATTATATTTGGCGCAAAGAAGGAGAATACAGATGGACAGTAATATTAATCAATCGAGTAATGAATTAAAGTTTGGTCTCAAAAGCTTTATAACGGTATGCCTTATACTCTTTTCAATCATATTTTTGTCGGGAATACTCACCTACGTAATTCCCGCAGGCGAATATCAAAGAGATGAGGCGGGGAACATAATTCCCGACTCGTATACTGAAATAGAAAGCGACTCGCGCCTCCCGGTTTACCGCTGGCTCACAGCTCCGATAGAAGTCGGAGGCCAAGCGGTCTTAGGAAGACAAGAGAAGAACACAACTCCTTGGCTCACAGAACGACATGGCTACGATCCGACTTGAGGCGGGGAACATAATTCCCGACTCGTATACTGAAATAGAAAGCGACTCGCGCCTCCCGGTTTACCGCTGGCTCACAGCTCCGATAG
>JAZUPQ010000031.1:0-4568 GCA_045605265.1 Eubacteriales bacterium
GTGAGCGTTGTCTGCGCTCACCATAAGGCTTGAAGCCATCATACTTACGTACCTATCACCCGCGGCCTTTGACAGTACGTCAAATAAAAACGTACTCGCAGCGCCCTGCTTGGTTTCAGATCCCACTTCCTCATTGTCAAAAATAGCGAGAACCGGGATATTTTTGGTGTTTTTCGCCTTCAAAAAGCCTTCAAGCGAGGAAAAAACGCACTGCAAATCATCAAGTCTCGGAGAAATGATAAATTCGTCGTTTACGCCAAAAACTCTGCCATTTTCACGAACGTACAAAAACAAGTCGTGAGAGATAATTTCCTCAGGCTTTGCTCCAACGGTTTCGGCAATCAGCGAGAGGAGTTTTCCGTTTTCGTTCGCTCCTGCAACAAGCGGTAAAAGGTCACGGGCAGGATTAAACTCAAAGCCTGCGTTTACGTTTCGGTTAAGGTGGATTGCGACGGAGGGAATAACGAATAAGTCCTTGTCGATATTCACAAGCTTTGACTCCACGCCGTCCTTGGTTTTACAGACTACTCTGCCTGAGAGTGAAAGCGGTCTGTCAAGCCAGGTATAGTATATCATACCGCCGTATTTTTCGGTGTCGAGCACTACGTATTTGCTTCCCTTTTCAAGCGAGAGCTTCACTCTGAAGCTCGGTGAGTCGCTGTGAGAGGCGCAAATCATAAATGATTTGGCATCAGGGTTATTTCTGAACGCGATAAGCGAAGTGCCGTTGCGGACTACAAAATATTTCCCGCCATTTTCCATATTCCAGCTCTCCTCTTCAAAGAGCTGGGTATATCCGTTTTTAATTAAGGCTTCCTTGACGTTATCCACCGCAAAAAAGGCCGACGGAGAGTTATTTATAAATTTAAAGAGTTTATTGTTTGTTGACATTTTTACCTCTGCAAAATGTATTTTAATATATTTTACAACTTTTGCAAACAAAAGTCAACCGCAGGACTTGAAATTGCGAAAAAAATGATATAAAATATATATGTAAAGAAAAGGAGAAAGAAATGGGAAAACTAAACATATGCGACGATTTGGAGACAACGGCGGTTTTTGATTTTTTCGAGGAATTTTCAAGTGTGCCGCGCGGCTCAGGAAACACGAAAGGAATTGCTGACTATCTTGTAAAGTTCGCGCAGGACAGAGGGCTTGAATATTGCAGGGATTCATTTGACAACGTTGTGATTAAAAAAGCAGCCACGCCAGGATTTGAAGGCCGTCCTACTGTTATTCTGCAAGGACACACGGATATCGTTGCGGACAAGATAAAATCTTCAAGCCGCGACCTTGAAAAAGAGGGGCTTTCACTCTACCGCGACGGCGATTTCATCAGAGCGCGAGAGACCACTCTCGGAGGTGACGACGGCATAGCTATGGCCTACGCCCTGGCGTTGCTTGACTCGGCGGACATTCCGCACCCGAACATCGAGGCGCTTTTCACTTCCGACGAGGAAATAGGCCTCATCGGAGCGGGCGGACTTGACGCTTCAAAGCTCGACGGTAAGATTATGATAAACATTGACTCGGACGGTGAGGGTATATTCACGGTAGGCTGCGCCGGCGGTTTAAGAATGGACCTTGATTTTAAAGAAAAAATAGCGGATATGTCAAGTGAAGTTTACAAAATTGCTATAAATGGTTTCTTTGGCGGACATAGCGGCGTTGAAATTAACAAGGGCAGGCTCAACGCAATCAAGGAGCTTGGTAGAATTTTGGCCGAGCTTCAAGACGTGAGAATTTGTGAGATTTCGGGCGGTAATGCTGATAATGCCATACCGAGAGACGCCCAGGCAACTATATATACAAGCTGTGATTTTGACCTTGTAAAAAAGTTAGTTACCGAAGCGAATGCAGAGCTTTCAAAGACGGAAACGGGGGCAAGAGTCACCCTTGAAAAAGTGAACGCAAGCAAGGCTTTCAGCCGTGAAATTTCGGAGAAATTCATATCTGCGCTATGCGCTTTGCCGAGCGGTGTTGTAGCTATGGAGGAGCTTATGCCGGATATGGTTGAAACCTCTATGAACGTGGGTATCGCAAGGTCGGACGACGAGGGAATGTATATCGGAGCTTCACTCCGCTCTTCAAAGGGAGAGGCAAAGGAAAATCTAAAAAACCGCGTTCGCGAAATTGCTGAATCCAACTCGGCTTATGTAAGCGAGAGAGGCGAATATCCCGAATGGGAATTCAAAAAAGAATCTCATCTTCGCGAGGTAATGAAAAATGTTTATAAAGAACAGTACGGCAAAGAGCCCGAGGTTATTACAATTCATGCAGGACTTGAATGCGGTATTTTCTCAAAAAAAATCGAGGGCTTAGACTGCGTTTCGATAGGCCCTGACAATTTTGATATTCACACACCCGAGGAGCATCTTTCAATTTCTTCAAGCATCAGAGTTTGGAAATTTTTGAAGGCCGTTTTAAAGGAAATATGATTTGAAAGAAAGTAGGATACTAAAATGAACAAATCAAGACTTAAAAGCTATGCAAAATTAATCGCAAGATGCGGCGTAAATATTCACAAAGGACAGGAGGTTATGATTTCCTGCTCGCTCGACCAGCCGGAATTCGTAAATATGCTCGTTATAGAGTGCTACAAAGCGGGCGCCTCCAAGGTTGTTGTAGATTTTTCCTACGACACGCTTTTAAAGGCAGACATAAAGTATCGCTCGGATAAATCTCTCGCTACTCTCGATAAGTGGCAGATTGAACGCTGGGAGCATCAGGTTGAGGTTCTTCCCTGCAAGATTTATCTCACGTCGGAGGACCCCGACGGACTTGCGGGAATTGACCAGAAAAAGCTGGCTAAGGCTATGGCGGCGCGTTCAAAAATAATTAAGCCTATAAGAACACGAATGGAAAACAAATATCAGTGGTGTATAGCCGCTGTTCCCGGTAAGGAATGGGCGAAGAAGCTCTTTCCGAAAGAGAGAGCCGGCAAGGCTATCGAGCTTCTTTGGGAAGCAATTCTCACAGCGTCAAGAGTTGAGGGCGACCCAATTAAAAATTGGGAGCTTCACAACGAAAATCTCGCTAAAAAATGCGAATATCTTAATTCGCTCGGTTTGAAAGAGCTTTACTACAAATCGGCAAACGGCACGGATTTCAAGGTTGGGCTAATCCCCGACGTTCTATTTATGGGCGGAGGTGAAAACGCGCTCGGCTCAGGAATTTACTTCAATCCTAATATTCCGAGTGAGGAGGTCTTTACCTCTCCGATGAAGGGACAGGCAGAGGGCATTGTTTACTCCTCGCTCCCCCTCTCATATCAAGGCCAGTTGATTGAAAATTTCTGGATGAGGTTCGAAAACGGTAAGGTTGTGGCTCACGGCGCAGAGAAAAACGACTCCCTCCTTGAAGAAATGCTGAAAATGGACGAGGGTGCTTCATATCTCGGCGAGTGCGCACTTGTTCCATTCTCATCACCTATTAACAAGACGGGTATTCTTTTCTACAATACTCTCTTTGATGAAAACGCAGTTTGTCACTTCGCTATTGGCAGGGGCTTTACAAATCTTCTGCGCGATTATGAAAAATATACCGAGGAGGAGGCTCACGCGAAGGGTATTAACGACTCCTTCACTCACGTTGACTTTATGATTGGAACTAGCGACCTGTCGGTTAAAGGTCTTACAAAAGATGGAGAAATCATAGAGATTTTCAAAGACGGCGAGTGGGCGTTCTAATATAAAACAAGAAAAAAGAAAAGGTCAAAAACACCAGAAATGGCAACGTTTTTGACCTTTATTGTTTATTTTTTACAAGTATCTGATAAGCGCCTCGGAGACCGTCGTAGGCAGAAGAAACTATACCGCCCGAATATCCTGCTCCTTCACCAAGCGGAAAGAGACCTTTGATGCTGAGAGACTCAAAATTTTCATCTCTCAAAATTCGTACCGGTGACGTTGAGCGCGTTTCCGACGCGGTAAGCGTTGCGTCGGGAAGCATAAATCCCGGCATCCATTTTTCAAAATCACATAGCCCCGCTTTAAGAGAATTTATGATAAAATCAGGAAGGCATTTTGACAAATCCGCCCTTTCAACACCCCTGGTGTAACTGGGTTTTACAGAAGAAAATTCACTTGAAACATTTCCACTCATAAAGTCATCAAGCCTTACCGCAGGGGCGATATAATCGCCAAACATTCCAAATGTTAATTTCTCAATTTTCTCTTGGAAAAGAAATCCGTCAAGCGCGTTCTTTCCAAAATCGTCAGGAGTGACCGACACTAAAATTGCGCTGTTTGAGTTATCTCCAAGACGGTCGTACTCACTCATTCCGTTAGTAACGACTCTTCCTTTTTCCGAAGCAGCCGAAACTACCGTTCCGCCGGGACACATACAAAAGCTGTAAACGCTTTTTTGGTTTTCAAGGTGAGTGACGAGATGATAGGATGCGGTCTCAATGCTTTTGGGATAGTTTTTGCCGTAAATCAAGGAATTAATGTACTCTCTCGGGTGCTCAATTCTGACACCGACTCCGAAAGGCTTGCTCTCCATTTGGACGCCTAATTCTTTTAGCATTTTAAAAACGTCTTTGGCGCTATGTCCCACCGCCAAAAATA
>JAZUPQ010000032.1:0-10931 GCA_045605265.1 Eubacteriales bacterium
CGTTTTGCCTAGTCTACGGCAATTTCTACTAACCAGCAGCTGATTGTATAAATTACCGCATACGTTGTTAAAACTTCGACTCATTCGGCTCGGAGTAGGCAACTACACCGTCGCCTCTCTCGCTCGTTTTGCCTAGTCTACGGCAATTTCTACTAACCAGCAGCTGATTGTATAAATTCCCGATACGCATTGTTAAAACTTCGACTCATTCGGCTCGGAGTAGGTAACTGCACCGTCGTCTCTCTCGCTCGTTTTGCCTAGTCTATTGCAATTTCTACTAATCGGCAAGCTGATTGTATAAATTCCCGATACGCATGTTAAAACTTCGACTTGCTCGGCTCGGAGTAGGTAACTACACGTTAGAGCAGGTAACTGCACGTTAGAGCAGGTAGCTACGCCTCAAAGCAGACTGCTATGTTTTTATGGAGATAAAATGATATTTAATTGCCCTAAATGTAAATCAAAATTTACAAAAATAACCGATAACTGTATAACCTGTGAAAAATCTCACGCCTATGATAAAAGCCGGGAAGGGTACTTTAACTTCCTTCCGCCTATGAAAAACAGCGTTCACGGAGACAACAAGGAAATGGTTTTTGCGCGCCGTGAGTTTCTTACAAGCGGGGCGTATGCTCCGCTTGCCGATGCGGTTTCGAGCCTCGCGTTGAAGTACGGGAGCGCGCTCTCACCCTCACCGCTGATTTTGGATATAGGCTGCGGCGAGGGATATTATACGGAGGCGGTGCTCGATAAATTTTTGAAAGAGGGCTCGGTGGCAAAAATTTGCGCCTTTGATATTTCAAAGGACGCGGTTAAATTGGCGGCTAAAAGGTTAAAGACGGGTGAGTTTTGCGTGGCGAGCGCCTATCATATCCCTGCCCCGAATGAGAGCTTTGACGTCGCCTTGAATATGTTTTCGCCTCTGGCTAGCGATGAGGTTTTCAGAGTGCTCTCGAATGAGGGAGTGTTCATTATGGCAATCCCGAACAAAGACCATCTTTTTGAATTAAAAGCTGCGATTTACGATAATCCTTATAAAAACGAGGTTGCCGATTTTGCTCTTTCGGGCTTTGATTTGATTGAGGTTTCGGAGGTTTGTTATACTATGAAGCTTTCGGACAGGGCTCAAATCACCTCGCTTTTCAAAATGACGCCTTACGCATACAGGACTAAAAAAAGCGACGCTGACAAGTTGCTTTCAATAGATAAATTGGACGTTACGGCGTCATTCTTGGTAATTGTGTATAAAAAAGCAAAAAACGACTTGACAAAACAGCGCGCAAGTGTATAATAAGAGGAAAGATATGGATATTAAACACGGAAAATATTTATGCGTTGACTACGGAGACAAACGGACCGGACTTGCGGAAAGTGACGTGAGCGGCACGCTTGCCTCGGGGATATGCACGATAAAAGAGAGCGGAATGAGGCACACCGCAGAGCGAGTGGCAAGGGAGGCGGCAGAGCGCTCCTCTGTCAAAATCATCATCGGACTTCCGAAAAATATGGACGGGAGCGAGGGCGAGCGCGCCGAGGTAGTGCGGATTTTCGCAGACATTTTAAAAGAATACACTTCTCTTGACATTGATTTTTCCGACGAGAGAATGAGCACGATGCTCGCCTATCGGTATATGGACGGCACGGCTACCTACGGCAAAAAGCGCAAGGAGAATATCGATACACTGTCAGCAGAGGTTATTTTACAATCTTATCTTGATAAAGAAAAGGAGTCAAATTAAAAATGAGTGAAAGCGGAAAAAGGAAGAGCGGATTCAGAGCATTTCTCGATAAATCGGGAATATCCCTCTCGCCAAAGGTTTATTTTGTAGATGCGATGGGCGCTATGGCGCTCGGTTTGTTCGCCTCGCTTCTGATAGGCACGATATTCGGCACACTCGCGGACTACACTCACATATCGGCCTTTGCGACTATCGCCTCCTATGCAAAAATGGCGACGGGTATGGCAATCGGAGTAGCAATAGCGCATAAGCTCGGCGCTCATCCGCTTGTAATATATTCCTGTGCGGCAATAGGCGCTATGGCAAACGCAATCGGCGCGGTGATAAACGAAGGTCAAATCGTCTATTGGGCGGCAAGCGCAAAGCCCGTAGACCTCTCGGGAGTTTTCTATGCCGCAGGCCCTGCCGGCGCGTTCTTTGCGGTGGTTTTCGCCTGTGAGGTAGGAAAGCTCGTCTCAAAGAAAACGAAGGTTGACATTCTCGTAACCCCCGTCGTAACTCTGCTTGCCGGCTATCTCGCGAGCTGGATACTGTCTCCGCTCGTATCTTACATAATGTATTATCTTGGCATATTTATTTCAAGCGCGACTACATATCTTCCGCTGCTTATGGGAATCGTGGCGTCCGTCGTTATGGGCATAGTCCTCACACTCCCAATTTCCAGCGCGGCAATCTGCGCTATGATTTTCTCTTCTCCCGCCTTGGAGGTGGCAGAAGCCAACGGAACTGCACAGGGCTTTCTTTTAGCGGGCGGCGCGTGTGTTGTAGGCTGCTGTACGCAAATGGTAGGCTTTGCCGTAATATCCTTCCGCGAGAACAAATGGGGCGGCGTAATCGCTCAGGGACTCGGAACGTCAATGCTTCAAATGGGCAACATAATCAAAAAACCGCTTATTTGGATTCCCGTAACTCTCGCGTCCGCAATAGTAGGCCCCGTGTCAACCTGTCTCTTTAAAATCGAGTGTATGGGTGTCTCGGCAGGTATGGGAACCTGCGGACTCGTAGGCCCTATCGGCGTATTTACTCAAATGGGCTTTAACTTAAACTCGATTATCGGTGTGCTTTTAACCTGTATAATTCTTCCTGCAGCTCTGTCGCTTTTGTTTTCCGAATTGATGAGAAAGCGCGGATTAATAGAGCTCGGGGATATGAAGCTTGAACTTTAATTTTCTCTGAAAGGAAAAAATATGTCAAAACCAAACAATACTCTCCTTTGCGACTTTTACGAGCTGACGATGGCAAACGGCTATTTTGAGTTGGGCAAGGGAAATGAAATTACCTATTTCGACGTGTTCTTCCGCAAAGTGCCGGACGGCGGCGGATTTGCTATTGCCGCAGGACTTGAACAGGTCATAGATTATATCAAAACCTTGAAATTTACCGCCGAGGATATAGAATTTCTTCGCGGAAAGGGGATTTTTTCGGAGGAATTTTTAAAATACCTTCAAAATTTCAAATTTACGGGCGATATTTACGCAGTCCCCGAGGGAACTCCGATTTTCCCCGGAGAACCTATTATGATAGTAAGAGCCCCCGCTATTGAGGCTCAATTTATAGAGACCTTCGTGCTTCTCTGCCTTAACCACCAATCTCTGATTGCCACAAAGGCGAACAGAATCGTGAGGGCGGCAGACGGCAGACCGGTCGCGGAATTCGGTTCAAGGAGAGCCCAAGGCGCAGACGGCGCGGTTCTGGGCGCTCGCGCGGCGTTCATCGGCGGCTGCGCAGCGACTGCCTGTACGATTTCCGACAGAGACTACGCAATCCCTGCCACCGGCACAATGGCGCACTCTTGGGTGCAGATGTTCGACACCGAGTACGAGGCGTTCGTCTCCTATTGTAAGATTTATCCCCAAAATGCAACGCTTCTCGTAGACACCTACGACGTTATAAAAAGCGGAGTTCCAAACGCAATCCGCGCCTTCAAGGAGGTGCTTTTGCCAATGGGAATTACCAAATGCGGTATCAGACTCGACTCCGGCGATATAGCCTACCTTACCAAAAAGGCGAGAAAAATGCTTGACGAGGCAGGGCTCATCGAGTGTAAAATCGTAGTCTCCAATTCCCTTGATGAGAACATCATTCGCGACATAATTCACCAAGGAGCGAAAATTGACAGCTTCGGCGTGGGCGAGAGACTCATCACCGCAAAATCAAATCCCGTGTTCGGCGGAGTTTATAAGCTCGTGGCAAAGGAAGAGGACGGCGCGGTAATTCCGAAAATCAAAATATCCGAGAACCCGGAAAAAATCACCACCCCCCACTTCAAGAAAATCTACCGAATTTTCGATAACGAAACGGGAAAGGCGAGCGCGGATTTGCTCTGCGTTTACGATGAGGTGATTGATGAAAGCAAGCCTCTCGTAATCTTCGACCAGCACGAAACCTGGAAGACCAAGGAGTTCACAAGCTACACCCTCAAAGAGCTTTTAGTTCCCGTATTTAAAAACGGCGAGTGCGTCTACAAGTCTCCTAAAATTACAGAAATCAAAAGCTATTGCAAGGAGCAGATTGATACTCTTTGGGACGAGGTAAAACGCTTTGAAAATCCACACGGGTACTACGTTGACCTCTCAAAGAGGCTCTGGGACATAAAACACGAGCTCCTTATGAACGGCGGTAAGAACAAGAAAAAATAACTTACATAAAAATCCCGGCTTTAAACCTTATTATACATAGACAAACGGAGATACCGAGTATTTTCTCGGTATCTCCGTTTTTTCTTAAAGCGATTATATAGAGCTTTTCTTTCTCATCTCCCTTGGCGAAATTCCGAACAAAGCCTTAAACCTTTTTCGAAAATAGGAATTAGAGCTGAATCCCAGCCTGTCTGAAATTTCCTCAATTCCATCGTCGGTGGTAATTAATAATTGCCTTGCGTTTGTGAGAATAATCCTCTCGCGCATCTCGCGCAGACTCTCCCTTGACGCCTTTGAGAAGGCGAGGTAAAGACTCGCAACGCACATATTACAAATTTTTGCTAAATCCTCTACGCTCGTATTGGGCTTTTCCAAAAGTATCCTCTCAACCCTTGCCACCGTCCGATTTTCTTTTGAGGACTTCAAATGCTTCATAGAGGGAAGCGCCATTCCAACCAGCGTATAAACCAAGCCCACGTCGGTGGCGGTAGGCGAATTTCCGTATGACATAGTCTCCATAATTTTAAGTATTTTCTCTGAAAACGGCAGGACTTGGGCAGGGTATTGATGATTTTCAAAATTCGGCATATACTTAAATCCGATTGAATAAAATACAATCTTATCACCGCTCCCCTGACGCCAATGGGATTGGTATTTTAACCCGTAGGGTATGTAAAAAATATCGCCCTCGTTCACCCGAAGTTCGTAATCCTTGCAGACAATTCTGCACTCTCCCGACAGCATATAGGCAAAATAGTGATAGGGCGAGCCGCCCAGAGCGTCGTGTGTACTGTTGCCCTTGGAGAACCTGTTTATTGAAAAGCTGTTAGAGAAAACTACATCATTCATATAAATATCCCCGATAAAAATTCGATAAAATTACCTCTTTTTGTATAGAATAACATATTTTAATTATCCTGTCAAGATGTTAAAATATAACTGTGATTATTATTAAGGAGACATTCAAAAATGAAATCAATAGTTTTCGTAGAAAAAAACAAGGCGCGTCTTATTGAAGAAGATATGCCGAAAATGAGCGACAAAAAGGTAATGGTTAAGCTCGAATATTCTACAATCAGCTCGGGAACAGAGAGGGCAAATCTCACGGGAGACCCGAGAGTTTCGGCTGAAAGATATGCAAAGCCTGAGGTTAAATTTCCAAGGCGCGGAGGTTACAGCTCTTCGGGAGTCGTAGTCGAGGTCGGCAAGGATGTTAAAAACTTCAAGGTAGGAGACAGAGTCGCAGCTATTTGGAGTACCCATAGCGAGTATATCGCTCTCGACGAAGAATGGTATGTAAAAATAGACGATGAGACGAGCTTTGCCGAGGCTAGCCTTTGGCACATATCCACCTTTCCGCTCGCAGCTATCAGAAAATGCAGATTAGAGCTTGGCGAGAGCGCCATAGTAATGGGACAGGGCGTTTTGGGAATTATGGCGGTAAAGCTCTTGAAGGCAGCGGGAGCAAGTCCGATTATCGCGGTTGACCCGATTGAAGAAAAGCGGAAATTCGCCCTTGAAATCGGCGCGGACTACGCGCTCAGCCCCTTTGACGAGGACTTTGAAAAGAAGGTCAGAGACATAACGGGCAAGGGCGTGAATGTCGCAATCGAGGTCACCGGAAACGGTCAGGCTCTTGATACGGTTCTTGACTGTATGGCAAAATTCGGCAGAGTCGCTCTGCTTGGCTGTACCAGAAATTCCGACTTTACCATTGATTATTATAAGAAGGTACACGCCCCCGGAATATCTCTCATTGGTGCGCATACGATAGCCCGCCCCGACTTTGAATCCAGCCCGGGACTCTGGACGGTGCAGGACGATATCAAGGCGGTGTCAAGTCTGCACAAGTACGGCAGAATTGAGTTTTCGTCTCTGGTCAGCGAAATTCATTCGCCAAGCGAGTGCGAGGAAATTTACACAAGACTCGCAAATGAAAAGCATTTTCCAATCGTGCAGTTTGATTGGTCAAGATTGAAAAATAAGAGAAATGTAAACTAAAACTCACAAAATCGGCTATATAGAGCCGCAGGAGTATCAGTATGAGAAAAATTAAAATTGCTCAAATAGGAGCGAGTCTATACAGTCACGGGGCGGAGATTTTTGCCACCTTGACAAAAAATTTGGATTGCTTTGAGGTGCTTGGCTACGCTCTTCCCGAGAGGGAGGAGGAGAAATATCCCCACCGCCTGAAAAGCTTTGAGGGCTATAAAAAAATGACGGTCGAGGAAATTTTAAATAATCCCGAAATCGAGGCGGTCGCGGTTGAAACCGAGGAACAGTATCTTTGCAAATACGCCATTATGGCGGCAGAGGCCGGGAAGCATATTCATATGGAAAAGCCCGGCGGAATGAAGCTCTCGGAGTTTAGTCGGCTAATCGAAATCTGCAAGGAAAAGAACCTGGTATTTCACACAGGGTATATGTATCGTTACAATCCCGTCGTTTCCGCCCTTTTTGAAAGGATAGAAAACGGCGAGCTCGGCGAAATTATAAGCGTCGAGGCGCAGATGAGCGGAAAGCACAGCGACGCTCAAAGAGAATGGATGAACAGCTTTGAGAACTCGGGAATGATGTTCTTTTTAGGCTGTCATCTCGTGGACTTGGTTTACAGAATTATGGGCAAGCCGAAAAGGGTAATTCCCTTCATAAAGGAGACCTTGGCAAACGGGGTAAAATCGCCCGATTTTGCCCTCGCCCTCTTTGAATATGATAGAGGAGTCTCCTTTGTAAAGACCACGGATATGGAATACGGCGGATTTATAAGACGCCAGCTTGTCGTCACGGGTACGAAGGGAACGGTGGAAATTAAGCCTCTTGAAATCCATCCCGACAAGAGCCTTGTGACTGATGAAACAGAGCCTCAAATCACCGAATACACCGACCACCTCGACTCCGCTTGGGGCGCGAGGGGAGAGAGGCATACGAGTCCCGTTTATGATAGATATAAAAATATGATGCGTTCCTTCTCCCTTGAAATTTCAGGCGATTTGGTTTCGCCGTACAGCAAGGAATACGAGCTTGAACTCTATAAATTGGTTTTGGAGTCTTGCAGTATAAAGTATGAGTAACAGAGAGCTTTTCGCAATAAAATACGGAGAGGGGGATATGGGAGAAAATCAGATGTTTTACGGCGGAGACGCCTCTCTGAGACGGCAGATATCGTTCACCTTATATCTCTTTAAATGCGACGGGAAAAATATACTTATAGATTCCGGCTGCGAGAATATGACGGGCTTTAACGAGAGGCATTTCATCTCTCCGAGGGAGGCTCTTGCCCTTGTCGGCCTGACTCCTGCCGATATCACGGATTTGATAATAACCCACGCCCATTACGACCATATCGCCTCGGCAAAAATTTATGAAAACGCCGAAATATACATACAAGAGGACGAATACGAAAAGGGAAAGGATTACCTTTGCGAGAATGCAAAGCTCTACACCTTTTCAGAGGAAATTTTTGTAAACAGCAGTACCCGTGTGAAGAAAATCGGCTCTCACACAAAGGGCTCGTCGGTGGTTTTTATAGAGAACCTCGGAAAAAAATATCTTATTTGCGCCGACGAGGTTTATAACGGGGAAAGCATAACGCTGGGAAAGCCGTGCGGCTGCGCCGCAGATTTGGAGAAGAACCTCGCTTTTATCAAGGAATACAAGGATGGATACACCCACCTTTATTCTCACGGCGACTTTTTGAGCGGAAGATGCGGAGTAATTAAAATTTTTTGATATAATTAATAATATTTGAAAGGAAAAACAAATGAAAGCAATACTTGTGCAAAAGGATAAAAGCCTCACTTGGAGTGAAGTGCCAAATCCGGTTTTAAAAGAGGACGAGGTTCTCGTGAAAATTGAATACGCAGCTCTCAACAGAGCCGACCTTATGCAAAGGGACGGAGATTATCCGCCGCCTGCGGGCTGTCCCGAATGGATGGGGCTTGAAGTGTCGGGCGAGATTGTTGAGATGACCGACGGAGCAAAGCAAAAGTCAAGCTTCAAGCTCGGCGATAAGGTATGCGCTCTCCTCGGAGGAGGCGGATATGCCGAATACGTCTCGGTGAAATACGATATGTGTATGCCCGTTCCCGACAACTGCTCAATGGCAGAGGCGGCGGCAATCCCCGAAGCGTACGCCACCGCGTTTTTAAAGCTTTTCGTAGAGGGTAAGGCAAAGGTAGGAGAAACCCTGCTTATGAATGCGGGTGCAAGCGGACTTGCAAGCGTTATTATCCCTCTCGCCAAATCCTTTGGCCTTCGCGTAATCACCACCGTTATCACCGATCCTGAAAAAATCGCTCATCTCGGCGCGGATTTGGTTGTGGATACGAGAAAGACGAATATATGCGAGGTGCTTAAAAACGAGGAGAAGGAGGGCAGAGCGGTAGATATCGCTATCGACTGTCTGGGCGGCAAAATGCTTGGCGAATGTCTGCAATATGTAAAGTACGGTTGTCGTTGGGTGGTAATTGCAGCGCTTGCAGGCAGCGAAACTACGGTTGATTTGAAGAACCTTTATAAGAAAAATATCAGAATTATCGGCTCTACGCTTCGTTCGAGAACCCCCGAGATGAAGGCATATATTTTGTCCGAGCTCGTCTCTAAGGTTTGGAGCAAGGTTTCAAGCGGAGAGGTGAAGCCAACGATTTACAAGGTGCTTCCCATCACCGAAGCGGAAGAGGCTCACGCAATTTTGTCAAGAGGCGAAAACGTCGGCAAGGTCGTATTGAAGGTCTGTTAAATTAAGAATACAGATTAAAACAAAAAACGGAGATACCGAGTATTTTTATCGGTATCTCCGTTTAATTTTTGTCGGGCGGGAGAGAAAATACTGTTGTCTTTTTTCGTTTGCTTTTCCTCTTAATTCAGCCGACTTTTTTATTGATTTTTTTCTTTATTTTCTTGATATTTTCCTCTGCGTTGCTCATGAACAGAGAAACTCCGAAGCCAACAAGTGCCAAAATCAAGCTGACTGCCGTTTTCGCGTTGAGTTCGAGGGAACAGCTCTCGTTGAAAATGTTGGGTATCATAGCAAGGAAGAGACCGAAAACCACTGAGAAGGCAGGGGTGTAGAAGCGCTTGAAAATTTTCGAGGCAATAAAGGAAATTAAAAGACCGCCGCCGACCGCTCCCACAGCCATAGGTATCAGTATGGAAAAATCCAGATTGGCAACCGAGGAAACGTAGATTTCGTACAGACCGAGCGAGGAGAGAATTACCGCCGAGTCAATGCCCGGAATTATGCTGGAAGCTACGACGGCAACGCCGAGCAGCAATCTTTGAAGCAAATTCGGCTCTTTAATTTGAGGGAACATATCAGGATTGAGGGTGAAAAGGGCAAAGCCCAGAATAAACGCGGCCAAAATCACGAAATAATATTTTTTTGAAAAGCCGTTTTTCTTTACTTCCTTGTAGAAAAGAGGAACGGTTCCCAAAATCAGACCGAAAAAGAGAAATCTTGTCTGCATTTCGAAGCTTCCAAGGAAGAAGTCCACGATTTTTCCGAAAATAACCATTCCGATACCCATTCCGAGAACGATGGGCAGAAGAAAGAAAAATTTTTTCTTAAAATTTTTGAAAATAGTTCCGATAGCGTCGATAGTTTCCCGATACAAGCCGAAAATAATCATCATAACGCTGCCGCTGAGTCCGGGAGCAATTCCGCCAATTCCTATAAAAATACTTTTTATGAAATTTTTGAGTCCTTTTTTCATTTCAAACCTTTCTTTTGAAGTTTCCGAAAACCTCGTTCACCTTTTCAAAGCTTGCGAAGGTATCGGGATAGGTTTTCAGAATTTTCATCATTTCTCCGATTTGCCGTTTATTGATAATACAAATCAGCATATATCTATCAGTGTCCGAATACATACCGTGTACTCTCATTTCGGTAACGCCGTGTTTGAGGCGAGTCATCAATTCCGCGGACAGCTCGTCCGGGTGAGCCGTGACAATTTCAAATTTGTAGCCGTTTTTCAATCCGCTTAATCCGTGGTCCACTATCATATTGGCTACGAACAGGTTTAATAAGGTACAGATAACGGGGGTTATTTTCATACCGTACACGAAAAATGCAATAAACACCACGCTGGCGTCCATAGTAAACGAAACGTAGGCTATATTCGTTTCCGGCCTCGCTTTTTTTATCAATGCTGAAATTCCGTACGTACCGCCGCTTGCGCCAAATCTCCTTAGCATAAGCGAAAAGCCCAGACCTGAAATTACGCCGGTCGCGATACAGGCAAACACGATGTTGAAGTCATCCTGATTGTTAGCAAGACAGTAAGCGTTTGCGCCTACCGCTCTGTAAAAATAAGGAATGAACGACTGCACCAGCATATATATGCTCAGCATAAAACCCAGCTTTTTGTTTACTATCGCGCTGACCAGAATGAATATTGGCAAATTGAACGCTACCATCAGAAGCGACCAGCTGATTTTATCGGCCAGCAAGTAGTGTGTGATAGTGGCGAGTCCGCCGACGCCCCCGGGCGCAAAGCCGTTACTGTTTTGGAAAAAATGGAACGCTGTTCCAACGATTATACCCGCCAAAACGGCA